>NZ_JBDUUI010000009.1:0-179225 GCF_039938915.1 Devosia alba
TGAAACCGAGACCACGCCGCACCCGCCCTCCCGCGAAGCGGGTTCGTGCATGGGGCGCAGAGCAGACGTTCAGCCAACCATCTCATACCTAGCCAATCGGTCTACTGCGGTCTTCTTCGTTCGCAATGTGACGTCTCTTCCTGGCAGGGCATGGAGATTGCCCCTCAGCGTATACCTCTTGAGGAAGCCACCGAGTAGAGTTTAACCTGCTCGTCATGAAGAGAGCCGGACGCGGCAGCACGCAGATCAGCGACGTATGAGTCGTTGATACCGACATTGGCCCAGCTCGGCCCAGAGTTGCGAAGCGCATCGTCCAATGCCAGCTGTTCGTTGTAGTGGGCACGCGCCATCTCGGATGGCGTCATGGGTGCAGCCCGGGCAACTGCCTTGGCTGCTTCAGTACCCTGCCCGGCGGCAAGTACATGTCTGGCGTGATCCAGCCTGGCGTTGATCGTGATCAAGGCAACGGGCAATCTTTCAATTGCGACGCGTCTATTCGGGCCCAGAGGCTCTCTGAGTTCTCTGGTGCCGACAATTGACCGAAGTTTGGGCGGGACGGTCCGGCGGGCACAATAGCGTCCGTCCCGGAATAGCAGATACGGAGTTTTTCGAGCCAATATGGCGTCCATTTGTAATGCAATTTGTAACGTCAAAATGGGCGCAACCCTTGAAAAAGCAAGAGCTTAAATGATTTCAAGGGGTTGGGATGGTGCTGCCGGACAGGATTGAACTGTCGGCCTCCCCATTACCAATGGGGTGCTCTACCACTGAGCTACGGCAGCAAATGTTACGCGGCAGGAATGCTCGGCGCGACGGGGGCTCTACTGCCATAGGGTCTGGCTCGACGCAAGGCAAAAAAACGCCTATCACCGGCTTCGACACCAACCCGAATCCATACCCTCCCATGACCAAATCCCAGCAGGCTGAGATTCGTGACCAAAGATTGGCCGCAAAGCTCCGCGAGAACCTCAAGCGCCGCAAGGGTCAGGCCAAGGCACGTTCCGGTTCGGAACAGCAGGCGCCCGATCCCCAACCGGCCCCCGAAACGGTCACGGTGAAGAAACCGTAAACCATTTTTGGGCGACTATCGACATCTTCAACGCTGAGTGCGGCGAGTCTGGCTTACGTGGCAACTAGGACTTGGCCTACCTCCATCCCCAGGTAGCAAGGGCAGCAGCCCGCCATATAGGACGACTAGACTATGGACCGTATCCGCTTGATCGGTGGCAATGCACTCAATGGCGAAATCGCCATTTCGGGTGCCAAGAATGCCGCTCTGCCCCTGATGATTGCCTCACTTCTGACCGACGAGCCGCTGGTGCTGCAGAATGTGCCGCGCCTTGCCGACGTCAAGCAGCTCGAACGCATTCTGGAGAACCACGGCGTCGACATCGCCGTGCATGGTCGCCGCCGCGGCGAGGACGAGATGGTCGGCCAGCGCATGACCTTCCACGCCGCCGATATCGTCGACACCACCGCGCCCTATGAACTGGTCTCCAAGATGCGCGCCAGTTTCTGGGTGATCGGTCCCCTGCTGGCGCGCTGCCACGAAGCCCGCGTCTCGCTGCCCGGCGGCTGTGCCATTGGCACCCGGCCGGTTGATCTGTTCCTGTTCGGGCTCAAGGCGCTCGGCGCCGAGATCGATATCGATGAGGGCTATGTCGTTGCCAGGGCGCCCAGCGGCGGCCTGATCGGCGCCACCATCATCTTCCCGAAGGTGTCGGTCGGCGCCACCCACACCATCCTGATGGCCGCCACCCTGGCCAAGGGCACGACAATCATCGAGAACGCTGCCTGCGAACCCGAAATCACCAATGTCGCCGAATGCCTGGTTGCCATGGGCGCGAGGATTTCCGGCATCGGTACCCGCACGCTCACCATCGAAGGCGTTGAGCGGTTGCATGGCGCCACGGTAGACGTGATCCCCGATCGTATCGAAACCGGCACCTTTGCCATGGCGACTGCCATGACCGGCGGCAATGTGCTGCTCAAGGGCGCGCGTCCCGAGCACCTGCAGGCTGCGCTCGATATTCTGGCCCGCACCGGGGTTGATCTCACTGTCGAATCCGGCGGCCTGCGCGTTCAGCGCAGTGACCAGCCCATTCTGCCCGTCGATGTCGAAACCGAGCCGTTCCCCGGCTTCCCCACCGATCTGCAGGCCCAGTTCATGGCCCTGATGACCATGAGCACCGGCACCAGCCATATCCGCGAAACCATTTTTGAGAACCGCTATATGCATGTCGCCGAACTGGTTCGCTTTGGCGCCGATATTTCGGTCGATGGTCAGCTGGCAACCATTCGCGGCAAGGCCCAGCTCAAGGGTGCGCAGGTGATGGCGACCGATCTGCGCGCCTCGGTGTCGCTGGTTATTGCCGGCCTCGCCGCCAAGGGCGAAACCATCGTCAACCGCATCTACCATCTCGATCGCGGCTTTGAGGGCCTGGAAGACAAGCTCAGCCGCTGCGGCGCCGAGATCGAGCGTGTCGCCGGCTAGCTGGTCCATCAGGCGGGCAGGCGCTGTCAGTCCAGCGTCTGCCGATAGCGCAGCATTGCCAGTAGCGAAAACACCACCAGAATCAGCGCCAGTGCGCCAAACTGGCCGGTGACATCGCCACTGTCGGCGCCTTTCAGCATCACCATGCGTACCAGCCGGATGAAATGGGTGGACGGCACGCCTGTGCCCAGCACTTGCGCCCAGCCCGGCATGCCGGCAAACGGGAACATGAAGCCCGACAGCAGGATCGAGGGCAGAATGGTGAAAAAGCTTAGCTGCATGGCCTGCATCTGGCTGCGTGCCACAGTCGAGATCAAAAATCCCAGCGCCAGATTGCCCAGCACGAACAGGTTGAAGCCGATGAAGAAGGCCAGGAAACTGCCTTCAAACGGCACCGAAAACAGCAGGAATGCCGCCGCCAGAAACACGACGGTCTGCCCGTAGCCCACCAGCACATAGGGCAGTATCTTGCCCAGCATCACTTCGAACGGCTTGACGGGGGTGGAGATCAGCATCTCCATGGTGCCGCGCTCATATTCCTTGACGATGGCCACCGCCGTGATCATCACCATGGTCATCGACAGGATGATGGCCAGCAGGCCCGGCACGATATTGGTCGAGGTTTTGCCCTCGGGATTGTATTGGCGGTGCACGATGACGCCAAACGGGGCAGGGGACCCCGCTACGCTGGCCAGTGGCCCGGTCAGCGTCTGCGACACCGCGCCATTGACGATGCCGCCCAGAGCGGCCGCCGCGCCCCCAACAGCGGCAGGGTCGGCCGCATCAGCCGCGATCAGGATGTCGGGGTGCAACCCCCGTACCACATCGCGCTCGAAATCGTCCGGGATCACCACCACGAAGCTGGCCGCGCCGCGTCGCAGTGCGTCCTCGCCCGCTTCCGGGCCATGCACCACGCCGGCAAAGTCGAAATAGCCTGAGGTTTCCATGCCCGCCAGCACGGCGCGCACCAGCGGCCCGTCATCATTGACTTCGATCAATGTCGGCAAGTGGCGGGGATCGGCATTGATGGCATAGCCGAACAGCAGCAGTTGCATGATGGGCAGGCCGATCATCATGGCAAAGGTGACGCGGTCGCGCTGCATCTGGATGAATTCCTTGGCCAGCACCGCCACAAAGCGGGAGAGGGAAAACCAGCTCATGCAACGTCCCGCGAAAAATTGTCCTGCGCCCCGGCCATCAGATAGATGAACGCCTCTTCCAGCCCCGCCGGCTGCAGGCTCCAGCGCTGCGGTCCCCTGGTCTCGAACCGCTTGACCGTGCTCGCCAGTGCCGCCGCGTCAATGCCCGATACGTGCAATGTCGAGCCGAAGCGGGCGATCTGCGCCACCCCGGCCTGTCCCACCAGCTCGGTCTCCAGCGCCGCCAGGTGAGGGCCCTCGGCGCGCCAGGTGGTCAGACCCACCTGGGCCGGAATATCGGCTGCCGGGCCGTCGATCAGCTTCTTGCCATAGGCGATATAGGTGATGAAGTCGCACTGCACGGCCTCGTCCATGTAGTGGGTCGAGACCAGCACTGTGACGCCGGTCTGGCTCAATCGCCTTATTTCGTCCCAGAAGTCGCGCCGTGCTTTGGGATCAACGCCCGCCGTGGGTTCATCGAGCAGCAGCAATTGCGGGTCGTGGATCAGGCAGGCCGCCAGCGCCAGGCGCTGCTTCCAGCCACCCGACAAAGTGCCGGCCAATTGTCCGGCGCGGTCGGCCAGTCCCAGTTCCTCCAGCGCCTTCGTTACCCGCGCCTTGCGGTTGCTGATGCCGTACATCCGGGCCACGAAATCCAGATTCTCGCGAATCGACAGATCTTCGTAGAGGCTGAACTTCTGCGTCATGTAGCCGACCTGCTTCTTGATCTCGCCGGCCTGCCTGCGCACATCAAACCCCAGGCACGTGCCTTCCCCTGCGTCGGGCACCAGCAGGCCGCACAGCATGCGGATAGTCGTCGTCTTGCCCGAGCCATTGGGCCCTAGAAAGCCGTAGATCGCGCCGCGCGGCACGGTGATGTCGAACGCGTCAACCACCAGCTTGTCACCAAACCGCTTGCTCATCCCGCGCACGTCGATAACCCCGGCTGCGCTCATCGCGTCACCGTAACCGGTTGACCCGGTTGCAGCGTGCCGGGCGCCGCCAGCTCGGCTTCCACCAGATAGACCAGCCGTCCCCGTTCCTCGCGCGAATAGATCACGGGCGGGGTCGTCTGCGGCGTCTGTGCCAGATAGCTGATGGTGGCGCGCATGGCCGCGCAGCCATCGCATCCCACCTGCACCTCATCGCCCAATGCCAGGCCGGCGCGATCAGATTCGGGCACGAAAAACCGCGCTTTCAATGCCCCCGCCGGCAGGATGGTCACCACCGGTGCGCCTCCGGCCATTTCCCCGGCGCTGAAAAACAGCCGGTCAACCAGACCATCCACCGGCGACGTGGTCTGGCGATCGGCGAAATCCAATGCCGCCCGGTGCGCATCGGCCCGCGCTGCAGTGAGATTGGCTTCCGCAGCCAGCTGCTGGGCATTGCGCGCCGGCAATTTGGCGACCCCGATCTGGGCGGCCAACTGGTCAACCTGAGCATGGGCTGCATTGAGGGCCGCCCGGTCCTGTTCGACACGCACCTCGGGTACCGTTCCGGCCGCCAGCAGCTTCTCGCTGCGGGCAAGATTGGATCGCGCCAGCACCAGATCTGACTGCGCCTTGCCTAGGGCGGCCTGGATGACATCGATTTCCTGCGCCCGGCTGCCCGTTACCAGATTGTCCAGCGTCGCCTCGGCTGACGCTACCCTTGCCTCAGCAGCGTCCAGCAAGGCCTGGTGCTGCCGCGCATCGAGCGTGAATAGGACTTGCCCTGCCGTGACGGACGCGCCTTCTTCCACGGCGATATCAACAATGCGGCCGCCACTGGCCGGCGCCACATAGACATAATCGGCCTCGAGATAGCCGATATAGCCGCCCTCCACAGGCGCGCTGCCCGGCAGCAGCGCCATCAGGGCGGCCAGAATGCCGGCAAAAAATGTGTTCATGGCCGTGCCTCGCTGATGCCATAAAACAGAATGTCGAGATGGTTCTTGAGCAGGCGCTCCAGCGCCAAGCCATCAGCCGGTCGCAGGTCGAACAATTCGCTCATCGCAAGATGGGCCAGCAGCGGTCCGATCACCGAACGAACCGCCATTTCCGGATCGATGGGCCGCAGGTGACCATTGGCGACGCCGCGCGCCAACAGGGTTTCCAACGCAGGGCGGACCTTGTCGAGCACCTCGCGCCGATACATGGCCGCCAGCTCGGGAAACCGCGAGACTTCGCTCAGGATCAGCTTGGGCACAGCCAGTTTGGCCGGGTCGGCCAAATGCCGACACAACATCGTCAGCAATTGGGTGATGGCCTCGCGCGGATCGCCGGCAAAATGGGCAAGGCTATCCACAGCGTGGTTGGCAATCGGTGCGAGGGCGCGCTGCACGATGCCCTCTAACAGCGCTTCCTTGGAGGGAAAATACAAATAAACCAGCCCTTTGGAGACTCCGGCGGCGCGGGCCACCTCGTCCACCTTGGTGGCGGCAAAGCCTTTTTCGACGAACATCGCAAGGGCGGCGTCGAGCACTTCATCGGGCCGAGCCTCGGCGCGACGCCGGAATTTCTTGGGCTTTTCGTTCATCGCAATCTCCAGACCCTTCAATATATAACTGACTGGTCAGTCATTAGGAAGGGGGTTTTGCGCAGATATTGACTCTCGGCTTTTTGCCGTGCCGCATTGCTCAATAGGCGTCAAACTTGTAGATCGGAGGCGGGGTGGCCAGATACGGTCCATCCAATTCAAAGGCCGACCATCCATGACCGACCTCAAGCTTCTGGCACTCGATACTGAAGACCTCGAAGTCATCTCCGCCCATGTGCAGGATGCCGTCGTGCGCGTTGCCGACATGGGCTATGCGCGCGCCGATCGCCGCTTTGCGCTGCTGATGAACCGCTTCGATTGGAATTCGGGCAAGACCCACCGGGACAAGGGCGTGCGCAAACGCGCCGCGCTGCATTTTGATTCCGTCCAGTCCGTCGTCACCAGTGGCTATGATCCCGCAGCCGCCGAAGGCGTGCTGGAACTGCTGGCCATCACCTTCAAGCCGATTGACGGGCCCGCCGGCATCATCGAACTCAGCTTTGCTGGCGGTGGCACCGTTCGACTCGGTGTTGAGTGCCTGGAAGCCAGGCTCAGCGATCTGGGTGGCGCCTGGGCCGCAGCGGCCAAGCCGGCCCACTCTCTCGACTGAGGACTGCTGATGCCTATTCGTCTCGACAGTGCCGACCCCGATTTCGAGCAGCGCTTCGTGCAACTGCTTGAGGGCAAGCGCGAAGCCAGCCAGGACGTCAACGACACCGTGGCGGCCATCATTGCCGATGTACGCCGGCGCGGCGACGTGGCGGTGGTGGAACTGACCAACAAGTTTGATCGCTCCCATGTTGCGCCCGACACGCTGGCCATCTCCGCCGACGAGATTGCCCGTGCCGCTGCCAGTGTACCCGACACGATCCGCGCGGCGCTGCAGACCGCCCATGACCGCATCTGGGCACACCACGTCAAACAGAAGCCGGAAGACCACATCTATACCGACCATCTCGGCGTCACGCTGGGGACCCGCTGGACCCCGGTTGATGCCGTCGGCATCTATGTGCCGGGCGGCCTGGCCTCCTACCCCTCTTCAGTTTTGATGAATGCGGTGCCAGCCCAGGTCGCCGGCGTGGCGCGCATCGCCATGGTCGTGCCCACCCCCAATGGCGAGATCAACCCCGCCATTCTGCTGGCCGCCCAGATCGCTGGCGTGACCGAGATTTACCGCATTGGCGGCGCCCAGGCCGTCGCCGCGCTGGCCTATGGCACCGCATCCATTGCCAGGGTCGACAAGGTCGTGGGGCCGGGCAATGCCTATGTCGCCACCGCCAAGCGTCAGGTTTTCGGCCAGGTCGGTATTGACATGATTGCCGGCCCCTCCGAGGTGCTGGTCATCGCCGATGGCTCGGCCAACCCGGCCTGGGTCGCCGCCGATCTCATCGCCCAGGCCGAGCACGGCGCCGGGGCCCAATCCATCCTGGTCACCACAGAAAAGGGCCTGGCCGATACCGTTGCTGCCGAGGTCGACCGCCAGCTTGCCCTGTTGCCCAAGCAAGAGATCGCCCGCCAGGGCTGGGACGAATTTGGCGCCATCATCACCGTGGCTTCGCTTGATGAAGCCGCGCTGCTGGCCAATCGCATTGCCTCCGAACATGTCGAACTGGCCATCAACGATCCGCAGGGCCTGTTGCCCGCCATCCGCCACGCTGGCGCGATCTTTTTGGGCCACCACACGCCCGAAGCCATTGGCGACTATGTCGGCGGCTCCAACCACGTGCTCCCCACCGCCCGTTCGGCACGTTTTGCCTCGGGCCTGGGCGTGCTCGATTTCATGAAGCGCACCTCCATTCTCGGCTGCGATCCGTCCTCGCTTTCCGCGCTCTCGGAGGCGGCCGTCACCATTGCCGAGGTTGAAGCGCTGCACGGGCACGGGCAGTCCATTTCCATTCGCCTGAACCGCTGAGCATGCTGGTGGGCACGAACACGCGCGCCACGTCCGATTCTGCCAGCACCGATCGTCTGGTGACCGTCACGCTCGATCCCAATACCATCACCTCGATCAATCCTGACGAGGTGCATGAATGGCGGGTCGCCATCTACGACCTGCTCGAAGACAACAACTTCCGGCCCGCCCGCGTCAGTGCCACCGGGCCGTTTGCCTTGCATATCTCCATCATCGGCAATTCCATCGTGCTCGATGTGCGCAACCCCGACACTTTCCAGCCCATTGCGGCGCATTATCTGTCGCTGACCCCGTTCCGCCGGCTGATCCGCGACTATTTCCGCATTCGCGACGCTTATTACGAAGCCATTCGGTCCGCCCAGCCATTCCAGATCGAGACTGTCGACATGGCCCGGCGCGGCCTGCACAACGAAGCCGCCGAACTGCTGCGCAGCCGACTCGACAATAAGCTGATCATCGATCTGAACACCGCCAGACGTCTGTTCACCCTGATCTGCGCCGTGCAGCCCTATGCCAGCCGCATCGATGAGAGCACCTCCATGCTGCCCACCGTGCTGTTTGTCTGCTCGATGAATGCGGTGCGCTCGCCCATCGCCGCTGCGCTCGCCCGCAAGGCCTTTCCCGGCCGCATCATTGCCCGCTCGGTGGGGGTCAATGGCGGCAAGGTCGATCAGTTCGTCCATCAGGTCATGGAGGAGGTGGGCATTGATATGAGCGTGCACACGCCACACACGCTCGATGAGCTGGTGGCCAGCCATTTTGATCTGGTGATCTGCCTGTCCGATGACGCGCTCGAAGCGGTGACGCGCAAGGATCTCGAGGCGGGCGCCATCGAGCATTGGGATGTGCCCGATCCCTCGCTGGTCGAGGGCAATCGCGAGGTTGTCCTGGGCGCCTATCGAGCTTTGCGCGACATGCTTTCCAGGCGGGTTCGCGAGCGCTTGGAGTCACTGGTTTCCGGTGGTTCACAAACCCGATAAATTGAAGTAGGTTCCGCCCAATTTCCGACCTCTGGCGCGCCAATCCGAGCAGCGCGGGGTCTTATCTGGAGACAGTATGGCAAAGGAAGAAGTGCTCGAATTCCCGGGCGTGGTAATGGAATTGCTTCCCAACGCGACCTTTCGGGTCAAGTTGGAGAACGACCATGAGATCATCGCCCACACCGCCGGTCGCATGCGCAAGAATCGCATTCGCGTCCTCGCCGGTGACAAGGTCCTGTGCGAAATGACGCCCTATGACCTCACCAAGGGCCGCATCACCTACCGCTTCAAATAGTTTGGCGCGACCGCCCGAAGGGTGGACAAAACGATTCAGTGGATCGTTTTGAGCGAATGAACGCCCTGAGCCACGCGAAGGGCCCAGTCCCTCAACGGAGTTCGACCTCATGGCCAGCCGTCCGGACCTGATCCTGGCCTCCGCCTCCCCGCGCCGGCTGGCTCTGCTCAACCAGATTGGCATTGAACCCGAGCACCTGGTGCCCGCCCATGTCGATGAGACGCCTGAAAAGGGCGAACTGCCGCGCAAGCTGGCCCAACGCCTTGCCGATCTCAAGGCGCTGACCGCCCAGCACAAGGCCCGCTCTGCTGGTTTTGGCGTGGGTGCGCTCGTGCTCGGCGCCGACACCGTCGTCGCCGTCGGGCGGCGCATCCTGCCCAAGGCCGAAACCATGCAGGAGGCCAGCGAGTGCCTGTCCCTGCTCTCGGGCCGGGCCCACCGGGTCTATACCGGCCTGACCGTGCTGACGCCCTCGGGCGCCAGGCGGCAGCGCCTGGTGGAAACCCGGATCCGCTTCAAGCGCCTCTCCAGCCGCGAAATGGAAGCCTATCTGGCCAGCGCCGAATGGCGGGGCAAGGCTGGCGGCTACGCCATCCAGGGCATCGCCGCGGCCTTTGTTGTCAAACTCTCCGGTTCCTATTCCGGTGTCGTTGGTCTGCCCCTGATGGAAACCGCCCAACTGCTGGCCGGCGAGGGCTACCCCGTCCATTTCAACTGGCTCAACCAGTCCACCCTGTCCGGTGTCTGATGAGCGAACCTGTCACACCGCTCCGCCCGTGCCCGATCTGCGGCAAGCCTGCCGTGGAGGCCTTTAAGCCCTTCTGCTCCAAGCGGTGCGCCGATGTGGACCTGCACCGCTGGCTGACCGGCGGCTACGTCATTCCGGCGCGCGATGATGAACTGCTGCCCGACACCGATGGCGCCAATTACGGCGACGACGAAGACAACAATATCTGAGCCCATCCTGGTCCTGCCGCCCCGCCCTTTGTCCCGCTGTCCGCTGGCTTTCCGGCGCCGATCGCAAACTCCTTTTCCACATGCCCTTTTCCCGCTTGCACGGCAAAAACCCATCCCCTATAAGGCCCATGGCTTCAAGCCGGGCGGACCTCCCGCCCACTTGCCCGGGTAGCTCAGTTGGTAGAGCAGCGGATTGAAAATCCGCGTGTCACTGGTTCGATTCCGGTCCCGGGCACCACAATTTCATTAGTTAAATCAGACACTTGTGGCCTTCGGCAGTTGCCTTGATGTTCGATGCGTGTGCCATCCTTGTGCCAGTGTATCCCCAGCATTTCCGAGCACTTCTCGACACCCTCGGCGAATCCATGGCACATGAAATGGCACATGGAAGCCAGAAACCCGCCAGGGACCAAACCGATCGGCCATCTAGCCTCTGTTCTTGACGAGGAAGGCGGGCGCCTGGATTGAGCGAGCCCGAATATATCGTCTACATTGATGAGGCCGGCGAGCCGGGCCTTCACAAGGTACGCCCCGACGATCCCGATGGCTCCAGTGAATGGCTCACTCTAGGCGCTGTTTTAGTCAGGGCAAAGCGAGAGCCTGAGATCGTGGATTGGGTGAAGCATCTTCGCACGACCATCGGGGCAACGCAGGGTCCGGAGTTGCACTTCAGAAACCTCAGCGACACGCGGAAGGTCCAAGCCTGCGCTGCCATGTCGGCGCTGCCGCTCCGGGCCTTTTGCATTGCTTCAAATAAGCGGAACATGAAGGGCTATCACAACGCGAAGGCCACCAAAATTCCTTCGCAGGAGTGGTTCTATAACTGGCTCAGTCGCCTTGTGCTGGAGCGTGTGAGCGACTTGGTTTGGCGGCAGTCGATGAAGGAACACGGCAAACCGAGCCTGGTGAAGATCATCTTCTCTCACAAGGGTGGGCATGCCTACAGCCAGACCAGAGCCTATGTCGAATATCTGAAGCGCCAAGAGACCAGCGGCACAACGGTGCTGATCAAGAGAGAAATTCGGCCTCAAGTCCTGAGCATGTGGCAGATCGAGCATGAGCGCTCCAAGTTTTCGGCCGGAGCACAGCTTGCCGACGTGATCGCCAGCGCGTTTTACTTTGCGTCGGACGGCAACTATCAACGGCCCCCATTTATCGAGCCTGCCAAGCAGCTTTGGTCCATCATGGCACGGGAACGAGGCCGCGTTGACGATTACGGGCTGGCGTTGATGCCGACGCCATTCCAGTCAGAACTGGTGTTGGTCCAAAAGAGGATATTCGAGTATTACGGCCACGTGTTGTCCGGCAGGTGAGGGAAGGCGGCAGGCCCCGGCCCTTGTTGCATCGCCGAGCGTTCAAAGGCTGCCGCTCTGGGACAACCGTCTCGGAATTGCCTTCCCTCACTGAAGGGGACGGCTAAGGGTAAATCCGGCGTATCCTGCCGACTCGCACCTTGAATCAAGCCGGAGTCCGCGTCAACACCATGGCGATCTGGTACAGGTCAGCGACCGCCGATAACGGGACTTAACGAAAAGCCCAGCGCCCATGACGAACAAGGGTCGGGTCCTACCAAGGGGCCGATCGTGCTGGGGCCCGGGATATACGAGTAAGTACGAGACGAGGTGCAGCGCTCAGGATCTGTGGTGCGGCCCGACGGCCGGAAGGCTCATGTGCGGCCCATTAGGCCTGAGGAGGAGAGCCTTCGCGACACCCTGGGTTCAGAGTGCGCTGCCCGATATCTTTAGGCATTTTCATCGCCTAAGTCTACAAGTAAGGCCGGATGGAGGGCATATCGGGGTCCGTCTCAGCGATCAGGCGAGCATATTTCTCTGCCTGTTGCCTGGTGCCGCCTTCAACTGCCGCCAAGAAGGCTTCGCGCCAAGCATTCACCCGAAGGTCGTCGCCGGCAGGCACATCGACCATAGCATCCTCGATGACGTGCATTGCTTCAGCAAACTGGCGCCGTCCTCGTAGCGCCGCAGCCTCTCGGATGGTTGGCGTCAACACAGATTCGTCCATCGGGTCCTCCATAAGGCGCAAACGCCACTTGGCAAGGCATTTAGGCTAGAGGCCAGAACAAAGCAATTCACCGACGCTGCAACCGTCGCGGAAACGCGCCGCGGCTACAAGAATCCGGATCCTGCATGATCCTTGTACCGATCGGCCCGCCGGATATAGGTCCGCACCGTCCTGGGATCTACATGGCGTGACACGTCCATAATCCGGTTCAGGTCGGCGCCGCGGTCGGCGGCAGACGTGACAAACCCAGCGCGCAGGGAATGCCCACTGAACCCCGCCACCTCGAGCCCGGCCAGCTTGGCATAGCGCTTCACCACATTGGCGACGGTATGGCCGGTGATGGCATCTTCCCCAACCTTGCCGCTGCGCGACACCGACCGGAATATCGGACCCGTGGTGATGCCTGCAGCCACCAGCCAGGTGCGGAGCGCTTGCACGGGCAGAAGGTGGGTGCCGTGGGGTACAGCCACCGTTTTGCCCTGTCCCTCCTGATCGGTCTTGCTGCGCCGGATAAGCACGTCCACCCCGGCCTCACCATAGGTCAGATCATCGACATTGAGCGCGGCCAGCTCGCTGCGTCGGAACGCGCCGGCAAAGCCCAGCAGCAACATGGCACGGTCCCGTTTGCCCGCCATGGTATCGGGGACATGCGCAATCATGGTGAGGATGCGCTCTGCGGTCGCCGGCTGCTTCTGGACGGGTGCCACGCCAACCTCGCGCCGAATGCCGCGCATGACGTTCTGAACCGCCTCGGCATCGGTCGGGGAGAGGAGCCCGGCGGTCTTGTGTGCCCACCGGATCGCTGCAGCTTTCTGGGCGATCGATGACACCTTGCGGCCGGCATCTGCCTCGGCGGAGAGAAAGTCCACAACGGTGGTGACGTCGGCCGGGACTGCCTGCAGGTCGTGGGCGCTGCACCAGGCCTCGAATGACCGCAGTGCGGAGCCATAGGCCCGCAGGGTGCCGTCGCTCTTGGAGGCCCTTGCATAACGCCTGGCGCTGTCCCCTGGGGTAGGGATGGTCACCAGAGCCAGCGATGCTGATGCTGCGTCGATGCGGGCAACATAGTTCATGGGTATTCCTCCGTTGTGGAGCAGCGGCGCCCCGATTTGCGCCCGTCTTTACCGGGGCGTCCTGCGAACCGTGGGGGTCCACCCAGACAGGTCGGGCATGGGGTCATAGTCGGCATGCTCCCCGGTGACCGGGTTGAACTCGCGGCTGCGGCCGACAAGGAACTTTGGATTTTTCATGTCCGGCACATTCCAGATGCGACGGACCCGGAACCAAGGCTTCGGCGAGTCATCCGTGTAGAGGCCTGCCTGCACGGTCCAGCCATCGCAGGGCCCGGACGTTTCGTTGATCAGGTCGACCAGACCGGCCAGGTGGAAGTCCAGACGCTGCTGTCGCGTCATGGTCTCGACCGGCGCGGCAATGACGACAGGGATGGCAGCCGATGCGCCAATGAAGGGGAGTGCCTGCAGGATCAGGCGACGGGTGATGTTCATGGCTGCACCTCACCGCGCAGGGCCTCGATGGCATCGATCGCCAAGTTGATGATGTGGTCGGCATCTTCGGCCAGCCAGCTCATAGCATCCCGCTCAGATCTCTCCGCCAGAGCCTCAGCTGCCATCATGAGCGCGGCGCACCGCGTCTTGGCGCAGCCCAGCGTGTCCTCGATGCTGATCAGCTTGACGCTGTCGATGGTGAGATCACGACGGGACATTCCGGGCTCGACCGGCCGGGCGGCGCCGGGCGTGATTTGTCTTCTGAGGGCGTCATCAGTATGGGTGTGGTCGGTCATCTGTCGTTCCTTCAAATGGTGGATTGGTGATCAGGCTCGGCTTGGGATTGCCCTCCCTGGCCGGGCCGCTTTGCTTCAGGCGTATTCGTGAACCTTGACGGCAGCGCCGCCGATCAGGACTGGCTTGGGGGAGGCGGGTACTGCGAAGGCCGCGCCGCTGTCGCGCTCACCACGCTCGAAGAAGGCGGCCAGGGCTGCGTCGGTGGTGATCTGGGAAAGGCGGACGGTGGCGGGGCGGTTGGTCAGCATTTGCTTGCTCCTATTGGGTTGATGTGATACCTATAGATCACTGTTATCCCAATAGTCAATACCTTTGGATCATTATGGATCAAAAAGATCATCGTGTCACCGGTCGGCAGATTGCGGCGGCCCGCGCACTGTCCGGCATTTCTCAATCTGAGCTCGCGTCATTGGCCAAGATATCCATCCCGACCCTGAAGCGGATGGAGGCGAGCCCAGGTGTAGCCTCAGGCATGGCCAACAACGTCGCAGCTGTCCGATCTGCACTTGAAGCGGCCGGCGTGGCGTTCCTGGACGAAGGCGACAAAGTTGATGGTGGGCCAGGCGTTCGGCTTCACAGGAAGCCGATCGACAACGGCTATATCGACGTCGACGACAATCGGAATTGAGGCAGAAGGGCCAGATTACTTCCCCGAACGAACTGGCCCCGCTGAAGGTGCTCATAGCCAGCGAAAAGCCTCGCCTAATAGGTATCGACGGCATGAACGGTGTGGGAAAATCCCGGCGCATAGCAAGGCACCTTGGCTTACCAGTAATCGCACTCGACGATTTCCTTTTGGGCAACGGCGAGTTCATCGGCGGCATTAAATATGCCGCGCTGCGCGCCGCCATTGGGAGCGCCGAAAGACCGGCAATAGTTGAAGGCTGTTGCCTCTTGGCGGTACTGGCCCAGATCGACGTAAGCATTGACCTGCATGTCTATGCCCGACGGGTGAGCGACGGCGGCCTCTGGTACGAGCGGGATGTCGGAGAAGGCGACGATCCTGACCACGCCCTGAAAGTCGAGCGAGCCATAGCGCGCTCCGTAAGAGGCTCTCGCACGGGACTGCCGTTCGACCTAATCCGGTACCACGCGATTTATAGGCCGGCGCAGCGGGCTGATATTATCGTCGACCTGGTGGAGCGGCCCGCAGATTAGCGCCTTTCGTTAATTCCCTTTAGCGGAGGTCAGCTCCAGCTTTTCCAGTGCATATGATCGGGGAAATAGGGGAAGCGCCAATCGCGTGACTGGCCTCAGCAACATAATCCCTCCTCACATGGGCCAGCCATTTTGAGGAGGCCGGCATGCACACCCTGGACACCAGCATTACTGTAGCACCCAAGAGCGACTTCCGCCCCGGCCCAGCGCCGATGCTGACATGGATCGGTACCGACAGGTTTGTGGTGGACGACACCTACCAGCGTGAGATCGGCAAGCGAGGTCGCCAGAACATCAATCACATCGCCGAGAACTTCGACTGGTCCAAGTTCGCACCGGTCATTGTCGCTCCAGTGGAGGGCGGGAAGTACGCGATCGTCGATGGCCAGCATCGAACAATCGCTGCCATGCTCAGGGGGCTCGAGGAGGTACCCTGTCAGATAGTCCAAGCTGACCGGGCGCAGCAGGCAGCAGCCTATGCCGCGGTCAATGGGAATGTCACCAAGACAACGGCGCAACAGCTGTTTCATGCCAAGCTCGCCGCCGGCCATGAGGATGCCAGAGAACTCCATGAGGTCTGCGGCGCTGCCGGTGTAAAGATCGTCCGACGCAGCGTGTCACTCGCGAACATGGCGGTCGGCGAGACCCAGGCTGTGGGGGCGCTCACCAGGTGCCTTAAGGTCTATGGCCGTGATACCCTGATCACCGCGCTCCAATGCATCACCGAAACGGCAGACGGCAATGCCGGCTTTGTTCGGGCGACGATCATCGAGGGATACTGCCAGGCGTTGCACGGGACACCCTGGGTCGATCAGGGCGAGACCCTCTTGCGAGCAATGGACGACTTCTGCATCGTAGATGTCTGGGGCGAGGTGACAGACGGTCGAGACAATATCTTTCCGGCCACTGTGCGCCACCTGGTGACCGAGCGAGTTCGTCAGCATCTGGAACGCAGGCTTCAAGAGCCGGGTCACAACGCCGTTGATCCTGTTCGGACAACGGCCGCTCACCTTCATTGACTATGGCCGGCGATGCTACTTCGGGCCCCGTCGAGCTTGCGGAGGCGCTGCGACTGCTGATCGAGCAACTGGTAGACATCCTCGACAGCCTTGAAGGTGACGCGGACCTTGAAGGGGACGACGCAGTTGAAGTGGAGACCGATCAGAACGATGCGCCGGTCACTCTGAACCGAACGGAGCTGCCCCCTAAGGTTGCGTAGGCGATCCCGACGAACCGTCGTGATCGCCTTGCTCGCAATCCACAGCTACAGGGGGGTGAAGCCGGGCTGGAAAGGCCTAACCCAATGTTGGGCATATAAAGTCAATGGCGAGCGTTCATTGACTCGTGGCGAAATTCTGTCTTTATTGCGGCAGTCATCTTGGGGAATTTCATGATTAAAACGATTTTTACATCTGCCATTGCAGTGCTAGCCGCTTCTACTGCTGTTCAGGCTGCGGATCTGGTTGCATTCCAGCCCGAGCCAATCGCCACCACCTATGCGGCGGGCTTTTCTTGGACCGGTTTCTATGTCGGCGCCAACGCTGGGTACGGCTGGGGCACAATCGACACTAGCATCGCAGGCGCACCGGACTACAATGCCAACGGCTTCGGCGGTGGCGTGCATGCGGGCTACAATTATGATCTCGGCGGGTTTGTCGTTGGCGCGGAAGCCGACTTCAGCCTCAGCGACATGAATTACACCGAGGTCTTCGGTGGCGTGACTTCGTCGCTTCGTGTTGACAATTTCGGCAGTGTTCGCGCTCGCGTCGGCCTGCCAGTTGATCGCTTCCTGCCTTACGTCACCGGCGGTTTCGCCTACGGCACGGGTAGCTTCAACGCTTCTGCTGGCGGTTTGTCGTTCAGCGAGCGCCAGACACATGCCGGCTGGACGATCGGCGCCGGCGCTGAGTATGCCGCAACCGACAATGTGATCGTGCGCGCCGAATACCTCTACACCGACCTCGGCACCCGGAACTATCTTGGTGCCTCCGTCCCAGGTGGCATTGATGCGAACGTCAAGTTCAGCACGGTCCGCGCCGGTGTAAGCTTCAAGTTCTAGCACTCCCAATGCAGAACGAAAGGCCCAGCGATTCCGATCGCTGGGCCCTTTTTATGTGCGGTGGGATAGTTGCCAGACATCGGCACTGGCTGCGGTGAAGTCATGGAGGAGCGGCGAAACGCTGTTCAGGGTATATCGGGTAGGGAAGACGGTTACGGGCGCTGCTCCCTGCATTTGCGCAGCTTCACCACACCGTCCGCATCGGGTCTTTCGAGGGGCCGGTGTTCATCACCGATATCCGGATCTCGGCATTGCGCCGTCCGCATCTGGTGCAGCGCAGCGCGCGGATGAACCGGGCATGGTTGGCCGGGATGCTAAAGCCGGGCCCAAGCCGATCGACCAGCTGAGTGAGGTCGACCTTGCCGCTGTGGTGGCACAGACAGTCATGGCTGGCGATGCAATAGGCCGTCACGCCATCGCCTGCCTCGATCATGCTCTGTAGTGTGCCCGGTTCCGCCATGGCGCCATGATGGCGCAGGCTCGATGATTCCGGGAGGGGGACGCTGCCGATAATCCCGCTTAGCGGGGGCTGGTGAGCGAAGAAAATCACTGTCTGTTCCCAGTGACTCTTGTTTGGCGTTGCAGTTGAATGGGGTTAGGGAGGGCTCTCATGCCAAAATTCAAAGTCGCGCATTTACGCCAGCAGGGCCAGGACATGGTGATCGTGCCGCTTAGCGCCGAGTTTGGGCGTAGGACGCAAGATGAACAGCAAGAGATGATCGCTGAAATCCAACAACATTCCAGCGCGGCCGGCTTGGCCGGTATCGTGGTTCCTGTTTGGCCTGGTGGTGGCGGACGGATGGGATTTATCGCTCCGCAGCCTTGGCACCCGTTCTTTCGCAGCATGAGCCTGGCAGGCGTTCAGCGGAACCTGAATAGGGAGCTGTCCTGGTAGCGGAGAGGCTGGCCATATTCGCCGCGCCAATGATCTCCATTTCCGCCTCAGCCTCCGGAGATCGAGCGTCACTCAAGCCTCTTGCGAATTTCGCGTCTGCCCGTTCACGCATCCAGCACAGCCCCGAACAGCCCGTCCCGGCAGATCGTCTCTGCCATCTTCGCCACCAGCTCGGGCAATTCCATGCCCCGGCGCGTGGCCTCGGCGGCAAGCGTGGTGCGGAACTTGGCGGCCAGGGGGACTGGCACGTCGGCATAGGTGAAGCGCGGGTCTGAGCACTTGGCCGCAATACCCCAATGGCCGACCATGCTGGACACCTGGTTCGGCGTCGTGCCGTCCTGGAGTTCGGCCGCGATCGCCGTGCCGCTGTAGCCCTTGGCCACCATGGCCGCGATGCGGGCCACCTTGGCGTTGGGCCATCTATCGGAGAATAGCGGGGCGCCGACGCGATCAAGGGCAGGGGTTGCGTTCATGCTGTGTGTCCTGAGTTCTGAGCCGCGAGCCAATCCTCTGGCGTCCACATGGGCGACCCGATTACGTCATCGGGCCAGACATGCAACCGCCGAGTTTCCACGCCGTACTGGTGGATGATGGTCAGGTCGACATGGCTGTTGCATTGGCGCCGGAACCGAGTTCTGAACGCGTCCATCATCGGCACCAGGCTAGCCAGAGTGGTTGCTTCATCTATCATTGCCACCTCGGCCTCGGTTGGTACCGACCCGAACAACCGGATACAGGGGCCATGTTCCGCAAGGCACCATGGCTCCGGGGTGGTGCCGAGGTGGTTGACGAACTCCCATAGGCGCGGGCCTTTGGTCTCGGAAATGCCGGCAATGAGCATTCGCGTCGGCTGCAGAGGCGGCCGACCCTCCAGCCTTTGCCGCTTCAATTCTTGCCGCGCCAGTCCAATCGTCGCATCGACAGAGCCAGTTTGGCGACTCCAGTTGACTACTGCACCAGCCACCTGGTCGCTATAGCCGACGGGGCCAGTGCCGGCTATCGCCAGCGGCGCGAAAATTGAGCCACGGACCTTGTTGATGGTTTTGATCAGCGGGTAAGAGCCGCTTGTAACGTTGAGAACGCCACCGTCGCTGAGTATCTCGACCCGGTCGCAAAAGGCTTTAGCGACGATCGTGGTCATGGCCTAGTTCCAGTAAAAATAGACGTCGTGCAACTCGACCATCTTGTTGTTCAGAGTCTTGAACCGCCAGCGCGGCGCGGTACCCGAAGGCTGGCCGGTCACGTCGGTATCGGAACTTTCGACCACCCGCAGACCGCCTGGTGTGCTGAACTTCTCGGTCAGCGCCATCGCGGTCCAGGTTGTTCCGCCGTTGCGGCTGCACTCCATGGTGTAATCCGTACCGGCAACAGCGGCGTCTACTTCCCTGACCTGGATCAGCGCCTTCATGGTGGTGGGCACTGACGCGGCGGTGAAACTGGTGGACGCGACTGTTAGGTTGTTTGCGGCCGGGGTGGGCGCCCTCTGAATTAAGTCCACCCCATGCGCATATCCCGCCGTTGAGCCCCATGTGCCGCCGGCATCTACAACGTCTGCTTCGGCGCCAGCTTTGGTGTAAGAGGTTCCAGCTGCGCCTGGTCCCTGGAACGGCACGCTGCCGGTGGTTACCTCGTAAGCGACGATCAAGTTCTTACTAGGCTCTACGGTAAAAGATCCGGTCCATAGTCCAGTTCCGCCGGCAGACAGGACGCCGCCCGCCGCCCCGTCCTTAAACAACTGCATTGGTGCCGCTTCAAAGTCATAGGCGTCTCCCGAGGCCGCAGCATGCCCTATAAAGACCCTTGCAATAGTCACCCCGCTCGTGCCGCCCTTCAACGTGACCCCTACGACACCAGGTCCGGTTGATAGAATTGAAGCGGCTGCGAAGACGACGCGCTCAGTCGTGGACTCCAGGGCCCCTGTATCGCTGCTAAGCAATAAATCCACGGCAGTCGTATAGGACGGCATCCCCAGTGTTGGCCTCAGCACCCCCGCCGTGCTGGTATCGAGATTCACCGCAACCGCGGCGCAGCATGTAGTCAAAGCATTGAAACTGTCGGTCATGGAATTGCCTTTGTGTGGGAAGTGTCGGCGCGATCATCCGGCGCCGTTGGGTTTCGATAACCGGCATTAACGGGGGCGGTGACTGTCGGCATGCGTGCCCGCAGGCATCGCCTCCAAGCGGCCGGTTCGTCCCGCAGGACTTGCCGCCACGTTCTGGTCTCCGCCTTGATCGGGACGGCCTGGCGCTCCAGCTTTCCGATCCGGCGGCTAAGCGAGCTATGCATCGGCTCGCTCCCGAAGTTCGGCCAACAGCTCGCCGGTCGTGACGCCACATAGACGGGCCGTTGCGGCTGCCCAAGCCTCCTGAGGCTGCCGGCCGCCATGGGCATCGACAAAGGCGATCACCTTGGGCAGCGGGTTCGTCACCGGGGTAAGTGACCGCAGCGTCGGCATGTTGCGTTCAACGTGGGTGAGGCGGGTGCGGAGGGTCATAGCGCCATGTCCTCGGGGTAGACGCCCATCACGGCAAAGATGGCCTGAAGCTCGATCTGGTCCGGCTCGCTGATGACGTGCACCGCCTCAATCCAAGGCAGGGATTCTGCTTCCTGCTTTGCCGATATCACCGAGTAGAGGGCTTCGAGGCGATCGAGCTGGGCATCGGTCAGCAGCGCCAGTCTTTCGGACCAAAAGTCGGCATTGGTGTTGGACCGGTTCTTTACCAGCCGATCTTCGATGCGCGCGATGCGCTGGCTAAGCGCCATGGCCGAGCCTCCCCTCGATATCCTTGAGGCGCTGCTCGAGATCGGTGATCTCAATGGCTTTCACGAACTTGTCCAGGATGGCTGTGACGTCGGCCGCCTCGTCTGTGGTCAGTTCGCCGGCAGCGACGGCGGCGATGATGAAACTGATGGCAGCTGGCACGTCAGATGCCGTTGTCACCGTGGGCATACCCGTCACCAGCACCGGGCGGCCCCGGCGGGGTGGAGCAATGCGCTCCAGGCACAACCGGAGGGCTGTGGTGTCTCCACCCTTGGCCAGATCGATCGCCTTCTTGGTGATGGCGCGGGCATCGGCATCGAGCAGCTTCTCGACAGCAACCGTGGTTTTGTGCCGGGCGCCGCGTGGTCGACCCGGGTTGCCCGCTGTGAAGCGACCGGCAACCGTTCTGCCTTTGGGTGCATCATTGGTCACGCAGCCACTCCGATCCGACACGCTGAGCCAGCTCGGGCTCGACCCACGATTGCGACGTGATTTCCCCGAATGGTCCGCTGCACGGCCTGGTAGCCTTGACCATCAGACGTCTGGCCGGTTTCCCATTGAATTTCGCATTGATATCCGGCGCTGAGTTCGCGAGTGCCATTGCGGATCATTTCGATGCCGGCGGCATCCTGGACAATCACGGTTCCACGGACGAATTCACCGTCGCGGGTAATTTCCTCTCCCATGCGTCCAATTGAATGCTGCCGCCATGTCTGGGCGGATACGGCTTCGACCGGGTGCCCCAGCGTCAGTGGCCGGCCAGCGAACGAGCGCATGGCATTAGCGCTGAAGACCTCCGCACCGGGGCGATAGACGCTGACCGTCGGCAGGTCACGTCGATCAAGTTCGAACCCCGCATAGGTCTGAATGCCTGTGCGGGCGAACCGGACGTCGGCCACTAGAAAGCCGTCGGCAGTGAGCCGATATCCCTCAAGTGATGCTGCAGCGTCGGCGAAAAACATTACTGATCTCGCCAGGTGTTCATGTCGCCGATCATCTTTTCGCGTGCCAGTTCCGAAGTGTGGAGATCTGCGATCAGCCGACCGTCACGAGTGTAGCTGGCCGGACTGGCGGCGATCTTGGCCTGGTGATCAATATTGGCCTGCATATGGTCGTTCTGGCGAATTCGGTCGGCAAGCATCCTGCACGCGGCAGCACTATCGAAGGCCGGCGCCCGATCACCAAGATAGCCGTGGACCATCTCATGCTTGCTTTTGTCGTGGGCGTGCTCAGGAGAGCTCATGTAGGCATCGAGCGTGGCCCGGTCGATGGTGAGGCCATCTACGATCAGATTGCCAGATGCCCCGTCCATCATGTGGGCCGGTACGCGAACACCGGCCCCGTCCTTGACGATGCCGTTGGCGCCGCAGTCGCAGAGCGGCCCGGTGCAGGTGCATTTCTGGTTGTCGTTGGCTATCATGTTTTCGATCCTTGAGATTGTTGGAAGGCGGCCGGTCCTTGGTCCGCCCGCCTTCAGCCACCGGAATGACCCTGAAAAGGACCGGCGGATGGGGTGTTATGGGTATTCCGTCCAGCCGCTCGTGTTATGGGGCGGCCAGACATGCCGACCATCGGGGCCCAGAAGCTTGGTGCTATCCACGATCGACGGTTGCTGGTGTGAGAGATGCTCGACGCCGCGGAGAATGGATTCGGCGCTGCGGTTGGGGCCGGCATGGCGATGATCGCCGCCCAGGCGCTTATTGTTGCGGCTAAGCCGGGTGAGAAGGCCGACCATCTTGTTGGTAAGCTGCCAGAATTCCTTCAGGTCATCGGCCAGTTGATCGCGCTCCTTGATGGCTGCAGCGTGCTCCAGTTGCCGGGCTTCATCCGCCTCGCGGCCCTTGGCCTGGGTGAGGAGCGCTTCCAGCCCTTCGACAGCCTTGGTGAAGCGGGCGGCCCGGAAAGTAGCATCCCCGCTGGCCTCCCGAGCCTCCCTGACCGCCTCGGGGCGGGTAGCGGGATCGAGTGCAACGCGATCGGCTTCGGCCTGAACGGCGACGGCGGCAGTAGCACCGTCGCGGACCTCCTGCAGGAGGGCGGACAGTTCAGTAGATGACTGCTTGGTCGCGAAGGCATCGGAGATTCGATGATCGAGATCGTCTTTCTTGGCGGTCATGAGGTCGTCCTTTTCGTTAAGTGGCATTCACGGCAGTCAGCCGACGTGGCGGGCGCTGCCGTGGGGATGGTCGTGGTTGTCGTTGATGGGCTGGACGTCGCCGGGCTCGAATGCGCCAGCGAACTGGATGCCGCGTTGCGCGAGCCGTTCGGCTGCGGCACGGATGATCACCTCGTTCACGGACTGGCCGGAGCGGTTCGATTCAGTGATCAGCGCGTCGCGGAAGTCGGGAAGGACATTGCCGCCGCGCAGAAGAATGGGGACTGTTCGATGAACCATGACGATGCCTCTCTATTGGTAGGCATCTGAGCATGACTGCTGGAACCTGTGGACTGGACAGGAGTGGACATGTTCGAAGCCCGGCCATGATTGGCCGAGCATGCTTTGAATTGCTTTACCGTCGCTGGGTCAGGCGACCAGCTGCAGGGCCCTCAGATAGCGGATGACCTCGGGCGCCTCACGTTGTCCGGCCCGCAGCAGCTCCAGAGCGACCAGGTCATTGCTCATCACCATCTGCAGCGCGGGCGACGATATCTGATAGTGCCCGCCGCGCGCCGATCGACGACCGATGCCGAACTCGATGCAAAGGCGCCGGATGGTCTTCTCCGATTGGTTCGTCTCGAACGCAGCCTGTTGCAGCGACAGGATCTCATTCTGCCACATAGGGACCGGCAAGGGCCGCTTTGCTGGCTCATTGTCGACCGTATTCGCGCCGTTATTTCGGGTCTCGACATCCGAACTCATACTGCACCGCCTGGGCCATGACGACCACCGACCCGATGCGAGGCTGGGCAGCGCATGGTTTCCGAATACACCGATCTCATCCAAACCCAGTCCGCAGCGTCTTCCCGCTTGCTGATTGGTTCATTGGCGGCGCGGTCTGCCGCGCGCCATGCCTGGGCATTGGTGTCGTGCAGGCTAACAATGTCTCCTCGATCGTTCACCAATGCGTACCCAACGTCTGGCTGATGGATGACAGAGAACGACTGAGAGGAGAGGGGGGAGGTGTTAGTTAGTATTGGGGTCATAAATTGACCCCCTTGAACCGGTAGATCGGGGGATCATTTGGGCGGCCTCCACCAGCATGGATGCACTCGATTAGGCCGCGCTCGATGAGCGCATCACGGGCGCCCCGGAAGGTATTGATCGACCACTTCAGGGTTTCAGTCATTGACTTGGCGAGAATGAAGGTACCGTCCGCCTTATGCTGCAGTCGCAGAATGGATAGCAGTGCAAATGCGCGGGGATCGGCGGCAGCGAGGCTGCCGACAAGAGTGGCCTCCATGACAAGGCGCGGGCCGTAGCCAACCCAATTCTTCCCCTCGACCTCATACCCCCACGCAGAGGCAATGACCTTCAACACCTCGTCTGCAGGCAGCGGCTCGGGATAGCCGCGATTGTATTCCATCGCCTTGTCCATCAATTCCTCCAGTCGCTTGCAAGTCCGGGCCAGCTTGAGGCATTGCCGGAACAGATCATCGTTTCGGCCCTGGCCCAGGAGAATGGTGCGGCCGGGCTCACTGCGAATATTCGCAGTGACAGGGTGAGGCTCACTGTCGCCAGCCGACAGTGACGGGCTGGATTTGTCCGACGCGTCAGACATTTTGGGCAGGCACTGCAGATCATCGAGAGAGCCCCGAATGATCTGATAGACGCCGGCAATGGCTTGGCTAGGCGGTGCCACCACGAACCCATCGCCCAGGATATCAATAGGAACACGCGTGTCAGGTCGGATGCGCCTTCCCTCACCATTGTGCCGGTACCACGCTTGATAGTGGCCAGAGCCGCTGCGGACGATGAATGGCGTGTCGCCATACTGGGCAAGGCCGTCGGCCAATATCCGCTCGTCGGTCGTGTCCACGTCCAGGACGGTGATGCGATTTCGCCTGCAGGCAAGGCCGATACCGGTCGCATCTGGGAAAGACATGGCCATCTGCTCGCTGGCCTTCCTGCCAATTCCAAGATAGCCGCGCACCGCGGGCGTCTTGTCTGGACGAACAGGGAAGGTCGACACCCGGCGCTCAGCATATTCGGCCTGCCAATGCTCAAAGAGACCGGCCCGCATCCGCCAAGCCCCTCTCCCCGTCTCGGGCAAGCTCGAACAGGGCCCGGCGCGCGGACTGGATGGTCGGGAACTTGGCAACATACTGACCATCGGGGCCCCAGGTCTCGCAGCCCTCGGCCTTGCAGTTGATCCTGCCCAAGGGGCGATGGCCGTCGGTGACGGTTTCGCTTCTGTTCGCCTGAGCCCGGGTCATGCCGCGACCTCGCGAAAGAATGCCTCGAGCGCGGCCCGACTTGCGACCCAACGCTGCCCTAATTGTTTGCAGCAAGGCAGGGCGCCCGACTCCAGCAGATGATAGGTTTTGCGCTCGGTGCAGCCGAGCACCTGGGCGATCGCTTTCGCGCCCCACACGAGATCCAGTGCTTCCGTTTGCTCACCCATTAGCGCCGGCCTCCGCGAGTTCGGGACAGGCTTGAGTAGGGGCGGGGTGCTTTCCGCCGTCCTTCGTGGTCTCACCCGCGTCGGTGCCCCGGAATTTGCGGGTGCGGGGACCAGCGGGACCGTCCTCGATGGTCAGCTTGGCGCCGGCCGGGATCGACATCGACATGCGCGGGGTGCCGGTGACGGCATCCACGAACTGTACCTTGCCGGTGAAGCCCCATGAAGCGAGCACCCGGCAGCTGTCGAAAAACGGTGTCGTGGACCGGATCACGACGGGCTGGCGGTCGAGGCTGGTCGAGAACTTCATGGGCTCACCGGGGTTCAGCGGGCGGCTGCGGTCTTCGGCCACCGTGACGGTATGCGTTGCCGCGCCGGGCGCGGGCGTGATATGACTGTTCATCGTCAAGTCCATTTCCATTGGGTTGATATCGGTGCCGCCTGCCAGGGCGGTGCCTAAGAGGGTCACGGTGCCAGCCGTGGCCCTTTTGCTTGCCGCCATCATGCGGCTTTCCCCGTTTTGGGAGTTTCGGTAGGAAGGGCCGCCTCAAGCAGGTGAATTACCTGACCGGTGAGTGTCCGACGTTCATCCAACGCCCGCTGCTTCAGGCGATCCTTCAGGTCAGCCGGAAGCCGAACGACGAGGGAGGGGTCAATTCGCGCCATTGATGTTAGCTCCTTGGTAAGCACGGTGATTAAGCACGGTGCTTAGAACATGGTTAGCTATTGCATGTCAATAAGCACCGTGCTTATGAATGCTGCATGGCTAGAAATGACCCCCAGATCAATGTCCGCTTGCCGGCCGAACTCAAAGAGCGCCTCGAAGAGGAGGCTCTGAGCAACAATCGTGCATTCAAGGCAGAGGTGGTTGCTCGCCTTCAAGCCTCGTTCGAGGACAATTTTGGCGATGCAGTCCTGCTCGAGCGTATCCGAGAGCTCGTGCTCGCAAAGCGGATAAACGACCTGTTCGGCGAGGAAATATCAGATGCCATTGGCGTGTATGCCTCAAGCTATTCGGGAGCAGAAACATGGCATGAGGCCGCCGCAGAACTGATGCGTCTAGGCTTGGTCGCTGCAGAAATATTGCCACCAGACGAGAGTAAGCCTGCTGGCGGTCGCGACCTCAGGTACTGGTCGACACCGGAAGGCAGAGCTTTCATGGAGAAGCATTGGGAAGAACGTGATCGCGATCTGGAAGAGGGATCGCGAGTGCTTGATGAACTGACCAAGGCGAACCCGAAGACGGACAAGGAATGAGCGTCCGCAAACGCCGTTGGCCCGATCCGGTCACAGGCCCAAATGAGGCCTGGGTCGCCGACTATGTCGACGGCAATGGCCGGCGGCACCGGAAGCAGTTCAAGATGAAGAAGGATGCCCTTGCATTCGAGAAGCGGGCAGGGACGGAAGTTGCCGACGGCGTGCACATCGCCGACACCGATAGCCAGACAATCGCGGCAGCCGGCGAACTGTGGATTGCCACCAAGGCAAAGGCTGGCAGGGAACAGGCCACCGTCGCGCAATACCGCCAGCACCTGGATCTCCACATTAAGCCCTATATCGGCGGCACCAAGCTCAACGCCTTCAACGCGCCGGCTCTGGCCGCATGGGAGCGGCGCCTGGCCGATGATGGCCGCTCGCTGGCTATGATCCGCAAGGTTCGCGTGTCGCTCGGCTCGATCCTGGCGCGGGCGCAGCGCGAAGGGTGGACAGCGCGCAACATTGTGCGGGACATGCGCGGTGTAGGCCAGGACAGTGATGCAAAGGCGGAGAAGCGCGCCAAGGGCAGGTTACGCGTCGGCGTCGACATTCCCAGCCCGGTCGAAATCAAGGCGATTGTGGGTGTGCTATCCGGGCGCTGGCGGCCGTTGTTGCTCACGGCCATCTTCTGTGGTCTCCGTGCGTCGGAGCTCCGTGGCCTGACCTGGCCCGCCGTCGATTTCGACAAGAAGCTGCTTCACGTCCGGCAGCGTGCCGATCGCTTCAACGCCATCGGGCGCCCGAAGTCGGATGCAGGGGACCGGGACGTGCCCATGCCTGATCTGGTGGCGAACACCTTGCGCGAATGGAAGCTGCAGTGCCCACGCCGTGACACCGGCAAGAAGGATGCCGACGGCAACCCGGTGAAGGTGCTCGAGCTCGTCTTCCCGAATGGGCAGGGCAAGGTTGAAAGCCTGGCGAACATCATCAACCGCGGGCTGTGCCCGGCCATGGTCAAGGCCGGCGTGACGGTGGACAGCGGCAAGCTCGATCCTGACGGCAATGCAATCTTGGTGGCGAAGTACACGGGCATGCACGCCCTGCGGCACTTCAATGCCAGTTGGATGATCAATAGGCCGGAAGAGGGCGGGCTAGGGCTCACACCCAAGCAGGTGCAGACGCGCCTTGGCCATAGCTCCATCACGCTCACTATGGACGTCTACAGCCATCTATTCCCCAGCCAGGACGATGGCGGACAGATGAGCTCGGCAGCGGCGGCGTTTCTCGCGTGACTTCAATGGACCATTGCGGCGTAGGGTAGCGTTGTAGTGAACACATCTTGTCATCGGCTCTGTGATGGAACATATACCGAGTAGACCCGTTCTCATGGTGTTCGGGAGCCGTTTGACAGTGCCGAATGTGTGTGGAACACTCATAGTGTCGGTGCTTCGGTTAGTGATCGACCGGCTTCGTGGTCGTATAGTTCAGCCGTTTTGATACTGTATTGGTAGTCAACGGTTAACGTTCCGAGTGCACATTCGGGGAAGGGCAAGGACACGAAATGGGCGCCGCATTGCTCAAAGATCGAAACGAACGCCAATCTGCTGCAGTAAACTACCGCCTCAATGACGAGCGCTGGTCTGACATTGCTTCGTCTGTCCGCAGTCAGCTAACTCAGAACGACGCCTTCAAGACCTGGGAAGCAGAAGCAATCACCGATGCGATGATTGATACTGTGCGGGAGTTCGGAACGCTTGTTGAAGCCGAGCTATTCAAAAAACTTCACGCCCGTCAGTTTTCGATACCATTGGCCAAGAACTTGGCGCACGTCCTGACGCGAGCCTTTGGTTAATCCACAGGTATCCCTGTTCATAACTGACATTCGAATTAACCTGTGGCATTGGTAATGCCTTGTCGGGTTTGGATGATTCAACTGTGGGCGAAAATCTCAACGGCGATAGAGCGCGCGCTGCCCAAAGTGCGGCCAAGACTCTCCGTGCAGTTCTTCGCACTGAAGAGCCGGAAGAACACGCCAAAGCCATACATCGCGAAGTTGTTGACCGGGCGAACGAAGTTCTCAAGGGTCACAAGACTCGCCCCTTCACTCAGGCCCAGACTGAGGTTTTGTGCGAGTTGATATCTGGCGCAATCCATATGTCCAACTTGGCTTCAAAAAGACCCGAGAGCTGGATCGTTCGGCTCATACGCAGCTATATGCAAAAAGATCCGATGGATCAGGTGAAGATCGCAATCGCGGTAATCTTATTTGCCGGTGGTCTGGCTGGTAGTGTCTCCTTTGGTTGGTACACTGTGCCAGCCGGCCTTCGAGGTCTTGCAGATGCCTGGGAAGGCAGACCCGCTGTCGCGGTCGCTGCTGAAGCTGCAGTCACCTCCCGAGATGCCGCAGTAACTCCTGACGCACCGCAGGCGAAGCCATAGATCTGGCACATGAGCGGCACAAATTCAAAAATTGCTTTGTGTTGCGGGCCTTGATGCCAGATTGAAAATCCGCGTGTCACTGGTTCGATTCCGGTCCCGGGCACCATTTCTCCTTTTCATAACTTCTCATGCCGTCACCTAAGCCATTGTCAATAAATGGTTTAGCCGAGGCTGGCTGCTGATAGCTCATCATGGAGCACCCCTGCTTCACATCAAGCTGGGGGTATCATTCGGGGGTACCGCCACATACCCCCAGAAGGGATACTCCCAATACCCCGTCTGAGTTCGGTGTGAAGGCTGCCAAGCCTAAGGAAAAATCGTACAAACTGGCCGATAGCGGCGGGTTGTATCTCTTGGCCCAGCCCAACGGCTCCAAACTGTGGCGCCTCAAGTATCGATATGCCGAAAAGGAGCAAGCACTAGAAGTCTGCCGTGAAGCCTGTGTTCGCTCGGGGCATATGCGGACCGGGTAGTTCACCTTTCTGGGTGTGCATTCCATAGACATCGCAGCGTTGACTAGAGCATGGGTGCACTGCCCAAAAATTCCACTTCAGCAAGAATGCCGCCGAGATAAAGATAACCTACCATCATCATCAGGATAGCTGCGCCGGCTCCCACCGGGCGCACCATGGTCGCATCGTGCAACTTGGCCTCTCCCAAAAAAAGGCCGGTAATAGCGGCAAATGATGCGGCCAGCGTGGCAATGAATTGGAACGTGTCGGGCTGTCCGCCAGACTCACTGGTGCCCAGCGAGAAGCCCCCCAAAAGTCGGATGATCAATCCGACAACAAATCCCACAATGCAGAAGCTAAGGACAAATAGGACCTCACTTCCAAACACCCTGGTGGCTTCGGCAGTTCTGGTTCTCACGAGGTTGTACAGTGAGATTGGGATCAAGACCAAGGAAACAAACAGCGAAATCGCGACAAGCGGAAGGAGGAACTCCGCGACATGTATCATAACGCTGATATATGAAATCCGGTCATCAAGCATAAGGACACCTATTCACCTGTACATTGGGAGTTCAGATCAAGGCTGAGACGGCGGATGTTGACCGCCGCCTGATCGATCGCAGATTGGATACGGCGTTGCTTCAACCAAAACAGATCCTTTCGCTCTCCGCGGTTAATGGCGTTGGCCTCGAGTACAAGGCGGGTAAGTCGCGTCACGTCCTCTGCAGAGCAAGCGTCGGTCAGTGACGCGAGCTGGATGTTCCGGTCAAAGCCGCGCACTCGTCGGTCATGATCAACCCGCGCGTCATCGAATTCCACGACCTCGCTTCTTGTTCGGACTAGCTCGCGAACATGGTCCTTCCAGTCCTCGATGCGGCAATCCCTGCCTTCAAATGCAGGAACATCAGGCGACTGTGCAGCAAATACCGGAAAGTCAGTCTCTATGACGGGGCAGGCGGCGGAGGGGTAGGCAAGAAGGACAGTCAACGTCAGTATTGTAAGCAACCTCTTCACGTTTGCCTCCATGGAAACTTCAGGCGTTGCGGTTGGTGAACGACTCGCTGACAGCAGCCAAGTGGTCTAGGTGATAGCTTTGATGGCGGTGTTTGTGATCAAGTTGATGAGCGCCTTGCGGAAGAGCTCGATTCGGGCCTGCGCAATACCGGCCTCTGTAAGCGTGTGAAACTTCAGGAGTGACACTCGGCTCTTGATGAGATGAGTGTACTCTTCCCGATTGATCGTTCCCTCGGCGAGCGCTGCGGTCCACTCAACGAGCTTCTTTTGCGACGACTTCAGTTGTGCTTGTCCGTCGGTCGTGGCGTCCTCCACGAGCCGCCTAATCGCATCAGCGCCCAGATCGACGATCTTCTGGCCAACTTCCTCAGCGGCGCTATGCCAATTTGCGGCAGCTTGCTCGATGATCTCTTGCGGATTCACAGTACACCCTCCGGCGTTTTGAGTTCGGAGCAGGAACTTGCTTGTTGTTTGTTCACCTCTAGACAAATAATAAAATTAAAGGCTTCAGCGATAATTTCCTTGGATTGGTCGCGGAAATACTCCGATACACCACCTGGCTCTTCAATCTCCCAAAACGCAAAGTAACCACCCAACAAGGCCTCTGATGGGTCGCGCAGGAGCGCCCATTGCTCGGCGGCTATCTTGTTGTTGGGAATTCCAGCCGCGAATTCGTAGGCGGCGTCAATATCAACTAGAAGCTGGTCAACGACCTCTGCGTGAGTAGAAAATGACTCAGTTGAAAGTTGGACGACTGCCAAGGAGCGCGCTTTGAGGCCGGTCGCGAGCGTGTAGGCTTCAAGGCTGTAACCCGCAATTGTCGAGGTACACGCCGAAAGTACTGTCGCAGAGAGCATCAGCGTCAATACCCATACTACGGCTCGAGCGACACGAATCCATTTCTGAAATAATGTCAACTTCGTCCTCCCCAAGATAGACACGGCTTCTTAATAAGGCGCTCAACTGTGCAATTGAGTCAATGGGGAGAATTTAGAGGCGGCCTTCTGTTGTTTCTCCGGGAACACATATGGCCAATATCGAATACGCGACGACATGACGATACGGAGGCAAATCATCAATGCAGCCGGAGATTTGTATGCGGACAATGAGCAATGCTGGTCCACTTGTATGCATACAATCTGACGCTGGGTGGCGCGATGGTTGGCTCCACCGGCCACCCCGCTCCTGGTTAGGAGTGCCGAGAGGTCTGATCTAGACGGTCGAGGCGTTCTTGTAGCCAGTCCTGAACCGCCGACTCCACCCAGCCCACTCATTGGCTCCAAGCCGTACCCGCTTGGGGAATTGGCCGGCAGCTTCTAGACCGGCGCTCGCCGGCCACCGGACGCATCAGCGCTGCCGGGGCTTGTCTGTTGCGGCGTCGCGCTCAACTATCCGATGACGGGAATCGGAATGGTGCAGTGCGCCCCGATGTGCCGTGCATAGTCCATTAGTGAAGGCGGATGCCATGAACCAGATTGATCTGCACGGCCAGGTAGCCGTTGTCACCGGCGGCGCCCAAGGCCTCGGTTTTGCCATTGCCCAGCGCCTGGTCGACAGCGGCGCGCGGGTCAGTCTGTGGGATGTTGATGCCGACAGGCTGTCGCAAGCCACCCTGGCCCTGGGTGCTGCTGCTTCCTCCATGGTGGTCGACATCACCGACTATCCCGGACTGGTGCAGGCCCATGCCGCGGCTGAACGCGAGATCGGCCCGGTGTCCATTCTGGTCAATTCCGCCGGCATTGCTGGCTCCAATACCAGCGTTGAGGATTACGACCCGGAGGAATGGCGCCGTGTGGTCGAGATCAATTTGAATGGCACGTTTTACGTCAACAAGGCCGTAATCACCGCCATGAAGGCCCGCAATTATGGGCGCATCGTCAATATCGCCTCGGTGGCTGGCAAGGAGGGCAATCCCAATCTCTCGGCCTATTCGGCAGCCAAGGCCGGCGTTATTGGCCTCACCAAATCGCTGGGAAAGGAGTTGGCCAGGTTCGATATCGCGGTCAACGCCATCACCCCGGCCACCGCCAGGACGCGCATTCTCGATACCCTGACCCCCGAATTCATCGACTATATGCTGGTGCGCATCCCGCGCGGGCGCCTCCTTGAAGTCGACGAAGCCGCCGCCATGGTGGCCTGGCTGGTCAGCAAGGACAACAGTTTCACTACCGCCAGCGTCTTTGACCTCTCGGGCGGCCGCACCACCTATTGATGCCTGCTGCGGACGGCGCAGCCAAGGGTAGGGCGGGTGCTGATCGGCCCGCCGCGCTGCTCAGGGCAGGCATGGCGCCACGAATCTGGGCCGGCAGGGGTCCGGACTACAGCAGTGTCGTCATCACCGTTGCCGCGACCACAACGATCGACACGGCGGTGATGCCAGCCGCCGCCAGCATGATCTGGACGTGCTGCAGCTGCCCGGTTTGGCGAGCGTGCCGCCGTGTATCGTCGAGGCTGTCAGCGGCGGAATGGATGTCGAGATGCGCCATTGTCAATTATCCCCACAGCTTGCCGATCCGGTGCCGGATCGGTCGCCGGGCCGCCGCATTGCGCTGTTCTCACCCGCTGCCTGGCAGGGTAGTCCCACGCCAATAAACGGCGAAATCCATGCTGCAAACGCGGTTAATGTACAATAAACGCCACCGGCCCAAATCTTGTATGGCAGATCATTGATTCCGGGCACGGATCATGGCAAACAAGCCCGATGACACACCTGCACCCAGATCGCCTGTTCCCCGCGTCCGAGCCCGCTCAGACCATTGCCCGCCAGCTTTATGCCGAGGTCCAGGGCCTCCCGCTGATCAGCCCGCACGGTCACACTGACCCGGCCTGGTTTGCCAACAATGCGCGCTTTTCCGATCCAGCCAGCCTGTTTCTGACGCCCGACCATTATGTGTTGCGCATGCTGCGCAGCAGGGGCCTGAGCTATGATGATTTGGGCGTGCCCCGCAAGGATGGCGGGCCGGTTGCCAGCGGGCGCGACGCCTGGCGCCTGTTCGCCGCCAACTATCACCTGTTTGCCGGCACACCCTCCAAGACCTGGGTCGATCATTCGCTCATGGCGGCCTTTGGCATCGAGGAAGAGCTTTCAGCCCAGACCGCCGACGCCATCTACGACCGCATTGATGCTGCGCTGGCCACGCCCGATCTCCTGCCACGCGCCATTCTCGACAGCGCCAAGGTGGAAGTTATTGCCACCACCGAATTCGCCCTCGATACCTTGCTGCATCATCAAAAGATGAAGGCCGATGGCTATCTCGGCCGCGTCCGCACCACCTATCGCCCTGATGACGTCACCGATCCCAGCCGCCCCGCCATTGCCGAAAACCTGCAGAAATTTGGCGAACTGGCCGGCGAGGACATCACCAGATGGGCCGGGCTGATCAACGCCCATCGCAATCGCCGCGACTATTTCCGGCAGCACGGCGCCGTCGCCACCGACCATGGTGTGCCGACGGCCAACACGGCAGATCTGCCGCTGGTCGAAAAGCAGGCGCTGCTCGACCGGGTGCTGGCCGGCAGCCACACCGCCGAGGATGCCGAACTGTTCCGCGCCCAGATGCTGACCGAAATGGCCCTGCTGGCTGTTGAGGACGGCATGGTCATGCAGATCCACGCCGGCTCGCGCCGCAATACCGATCCGCTGCTGCTGGCCGAACGTGGCACCGATCTGGGCGCCGACATTCCGGGCACCACCGATTATGTCAACGGCCTGCGTGCGTTGCTCGCCCGTTGCGGCAATGAGCCCAATCTGCGCGTCATCATGTTCGTGCTTGATGAAACCACCTATGCGCGCGAACTGGCGCCCATGGCCGGCTACTGGCCATCGCTGATGATCGGCCCTCCCTGGTGGTTCCATGATAGCCCGCAGGGCATTCGGCGCTATCTCGATCAGGTCGTGGAAACTGCCGGCTTCTATAATCTGGCAGGCTTTAACGACGATACGCGGGCCTTGCTGTCGATTCCGGCCCGGCACGATGTCTGGCGCCGCGAAGTCTGTGGTTTCCTTGGGCGCTGGGTTGGCGAGAACCGCCTGTCGCGCTCATCGGCCACCGATATCGCCAAACATCTGAGCTACCAGGCCGCCAAGGATGCCTATCGCATCAAATAGTGCGCGGCGTTGCTGCGCGGTCACAACTCACCCCGGCCCTCGGCCGGGGTTCTTGTATTGTGGGGCGGCCTAGGGCGATTTCCATAGTACTACGATCATCAGCACCAGCCCGGTGAGCAGCAGCACGATCAGCCCGCCAATCCCATTGCGGACCTGCCGCAGCAGGCCGGGCCGCGCTTCCTCGGCAGTGATGATGTCGCTCATCGCGGTTTGTCGGTGCGGTTCATTGTAACCATGATGCGTCATAGCTAGTCCTCCCCAGCTATTGCTTGTGCATCTCCCACCATGCGCCCTCAGCCGCTAAACAAGCGTTGTTGGCGGGCGCTTTTCACGCAATATGCTTGATTTTGTGTCAAATGCGATTGATCGACGACATGGCGCCGCCATATCTGATCAACTTTTCCGGCCTGATGCCGGTGCCAGTCGAATCCTTGCCACCGTTCTGCTCTAATGGCTTTCATGATGAATCAGTCGCCCATCGAAACCGCGCTCAGCCGCGCCATGATCCGTTGGTCCCTCACCAAGTCGACGCCGATTGCCGACACCCCAGGCAGCGCGCTGTTCAAGGTCGAGCAGAACGGCCGCAACTTTGCCGTGCTGAAAATTCTCAAGCCCGTTGCAGCCGAAGCGGAACGCCGCGGCGCCGAACTGATGAACTGGTATGGCGGCAATGGCGCAGCGACAATATTCGACATTCATGGTGATACCATCTTCATGGAATGGCTCGACGGCGGCACGCTGGGTGACGCGGTGCGCGCCGGCCATGATGATCAGGCGACCATTGCCATCTGCTCGCTGACGGCCAGCCTGCATGGCCCCCGTCCCGGTGCGCCCGAACACCTGCTGCCGCTGCGCGCGCATTTTCAGCCACTGTTTGACACCGATATCCGCGCCTGGCCGCACACGGCGCGCGACCTGTTTGCCCGGGCCAGTGGCATTACGCTCAAGCTGTTTGATCGCCCCTCGGCACAGATACCGCTGCATGGGGACCTCCATCACGACAATATCCTGTCCGCCGATCGCGGCTGGCTGGCTATCGATCCCAAGGGTCTGCTCGGCGATCCGCTCTATGATCTGGCCAACATATTTCGCAATCCGGTTGGCATGCCCGATCTGGTCAAGGATCCCCGCCGCATTCAGGCGCTGCTCGATGCCTTCGCTGACCGGCTCGGTTACGACCGCAAGCGGATGTTGGGCTGGGCCGCAGCCCATTCCGCGCTGAGCGCCTGCTGGAATCTGGCAGCAGGCAAGTCGATTGCCGTCGATCTGGCCGCCTTGCCGCTGCTGCTCAGTGCCCACGATCAGGCTTGACGTCGCGACCGGCCATTTTCATCATCTGGCAACCCCGCCTGCGCAATTATCTCACACAGTGGTGCGGAAGGCGCGACGCCAAAACGCCGCAATTATCCTGCCACAGGACGCCATTCCGGAGTGTATTTGATGACGTTACTGGCCCGCCGCAGCTTTCTCGTTTTTGGCGCCGCTGCAATTCTGGCCGCTTGTTCATCGACCATCCCGGTATTGCCCAAATCGGCCAGCACGCCCGAGACCCTGACCGATGCGGAAATCCTGACGGCCATCAACGCCGTTCGCGCGGCCAATGGGGCGCCGCCCTGGACCTACAATACGCAGCTGGAAAATGCCGCCCGGTCGCACGCCCGCCTGATGGCGCAGAAGAACACTCTCAGCCACAATCTGGGCGTCACCCTGCGCCAGCGTGTCACCGTCGCTGGCTATATCGGCGCCGTCGGCGAAAACGTCGCCAAGGGCTATAAGGATTTGCCTGCTGCAATTGAGGGCTGGATGAACTCGTCAGGCCACCGCTCGACCCTGCTCAACCCAAAATTCACCGAATTCGGCCTGGCTGCGGCCACTACCTCCAGCGGCAAGGTCTATTGGGCGATGATCGCCGGCGGCAGCTTCGCCCCCTGGCTGCGGGCAATCTAAACCGTCAGCGTCCGCCGCACCGCATCATCCCAGCCCTTGATCTTGGCGTCCCGCGTGGCGGCATCCATTTCCGGGGTGAACCGCTGGTCCAGTGCCCAACTCTGAGAAAATTCGGCCATTCCAGGCCAGACCCCCGCCTTCGATCCTGCCAGCCACGCCGCGCCCAGCGCCGTGGTTTCAAGGATTTTGGGTCTGTCCACCGGCGCGTCCAATATGTCGGCCAGAAACTGCATGGTCCAGTCCGACGCCACCATGCCGCCATCGACGCGCAGCACTGTCTTGCCGCTCTCGCCCCAGTCCTTGCGCATGGCTTCGAGCAGGTCGCGCGTCTGGTAGCACACCGCCTCCAGCGCCGCCTTGGCGATCTCGGCCGGGCCTGAATTGCGGGTCAACCCATAGATTGCCCCCCGCGCATCGGCATCCCACCACGGCGCCCCGAGGCCGACAAAAGCCGGCACCATATAAACACTCTGGCTCGGATCTGCAGTGCGGGCCAGCGGTCCGGTTTCGCTGGCATGCTTGACCAGTTTCAGCCCGTCTCGGATCCACTGCACCGCAGCGCCGGCAATAAAGATCGAGCCTTCCAGCGCATAAATCGTCTGCCCGTCCAGCCGATAGGCAATGGTGGTGAGCAGGCGGTTCTTCGAGCGCACCATGTCCGTGCCGGTATTGAGCAGGGCAAAGCACCCCGTGCCATAGGTCGATTTCAGCATGCCGGGCTCAAAGCATGCCTGCCCGATACTGGCGGCATGCTGGTCGCCTGCGACCCCCAGGATCGGCATGGCCGCACCGAACAGGCTGGCCTCGGTGGTGCCGAAATCAGCGGCGCAATCCTTGACCTCGGGCAGCAAGGCGGCGGGCACCGTGAATAGCGCCAATAGCTGCTCGTCCCAGCCATTAGCTGCAATATCGAACAATAGCGTACGGCCCGCATTGGTGGCGTCCGTCACATGCGATGCGCCGCCGGTCAGCCGCCAGATCAGAAAGCTGTCAATGGTCCCAAATGCCAGTTCGCCCGCCTCGGCCCGTTGCCGCGCGCCCTCGACATTGTCTAGTAGCCACTTGATCTTGGTGCCGGAAAAATACGGGTCGAGCAGCAGACCGGTCTTGTCGGTAACCAGCGCTTCATGCCCGTCCTGCTTGAGCTTGGCGCAATAGCCCGCCGTGCGCCGGTCCTGCCAGACAATGGCGTTGTGAATGGCTTTGCCGGTCTGTCGATCCCAGATCAGCGTGGTTTCGCGTTGATTGGTGATGCCGATGGCCGCCACATCGCCAGCCGTGATCCTGGCCTCGCTCAGCGCCGTCTTGACCGCCCAGACCACGCTTTCCCAGATTTCCTCGGGATCATGTTCTACCCAGCCATCCTGGGGGAAAATCTGGGCGAACTCCTTCTGACCCACCCCGGCAATGCTGCGATCCTGCGCGAATACCATCGCCCGGCTCGAGGTCGTGCCCTGATCGATCGCCAGAATATACTTGGTCATGCTCGTCTCCTCCGCCTCCTTTAGCCCTCTCCCGCAAGGGGAAAAGGAAGCATTCCGCTAAAGTGCCTTGCGCGCCATATAGGCTTCCAGCCGCGCCACATCCTCAGCACTAACCCGCAGCCCCAGCTTGGTGCGCCGCCACAACACGTCTTGTGCCGTTCGCGCCCACTCATGGGCAACTAGATAATCCACTTCGGCGGCATAGAGATCGGCGCCGAAATGCTGCCCCAGGCTGGCCAGGTCCTGTCGCTCGCCCAGCAGCCGGCGCGCCCTGGTGCCATAGAGCCTAGTCAACCTGTGCACCAGACTCTTGGGCAGTTCGGGGTAATCCTTGCCCAGCCGGCGTACTTCGGCGTCGAAAGCCAGGGGTTCAAAATCGCCGCCGGGCAGGGTGCTCTTCTTGGTCCACGGTTTACCCTTGGCCCCCAGCACCTCTTCGATTTTTTCCAGCACCGACTCGGCCAGCCGGCGCGAGGTGGTCAACTTGCCGCCAAACACATTGATCGCCGCGCCGCTTGCCGCATCGCCATCGAGTTTGAGCACATAGTCGCGGGTTGCTTCCTGCGCCGCGCTGGCGCCATCGTCAAACAGCGGCCGCACGCCCGAATAGCTCCAGTGGATATCGGCCCGCGTCAGCGGCTTGGCGAAATATTCACTAGCCGCGCTCAGCAGATAGTCGGTTTCGGCATCGGAGATTTTGACGTCCCTGGGGTCGCCCTCATAATCCTCGTCCGTGGTGCCGATCAGCGTGTAATCGCCTTCATAGGGAATTGCGAAAATGATCCGCCCGTCGCTATTCTGGAAAATGTAGCAGCGGTCGTGCTCATAGAGTTTGTGCACCACAAGATGGCTGCCTTTGACCAGCCGCACATTATGCGCGCCGTTCTGGCCCATTGCCCCGGTGATCACCTCGTCCACCCATGGCCCGGCGGCATTGACCACCAGCTTCGTCCGCACGGTTTGGTGCCCGGATTCGCCGTCCAGTTCGACAATCCATCCGCCCTGGTCCCGGCGCAGGCTGGTCACCTTGGTGCGCACATGCACCGTGGCGCCACGATCAGCGGCGTCGCGCGTGTTCAGTACCACGAAGCGGGCATCGTCAACCCAGCAGTCGGAATACTCAAACCCCAGCTTGAAGCCTGGCTTCAGCGGCTTGCCGGTAATGTCCTTTTGCAGATCCAGCGTCTTGGTCGGCGGCAGCAGGCGCCGCCCGCCCATATAGTCATACATTGCCAGCCCGGCGCGCAGGATCACCGCCGGGCGCAAGCCTTTGTGATGCGGCAACACGAAGCGCAGCGGCCAGATGATGTGCGGCGCGGCGGCCCACAGCACTTCGCGTTCCGCCAGCGCCTCATGCACCAGCCGGAATTCGTAATGCTCGAGATAGCGCAGCCCGCCATGCACCAACTTGGTCGCCGCCGACGAGGTGCCCGAGGCGAGGTCGTTCATCTCGGCCAGGGCGACCGAATAGCCGCGGCCCACCGCATCCCGCGCCACGCTGGCGCCGTTGATGCCGCCGCCGATGACAAAGATATCGACACTGTCGCTCACGCGCATGGATTCCATCCTCTGTTGCTTTCGTTTCTACGCGTTTGCATTTCGGATAGGAAGCGCAGAGTTTCGATTTTCTGCTTTGCAGATGATCTTGCCCACGACCTTGATCTACCATACCAGATCTGCATTGACCCCATTGGTGCGGCGGCGTAGGGCAGGGGGCCCTCCGGTCCCGGAACCCTCGGCCATGATCGCCATCATTAACGTCATTCTGCCCATCTTCGCCCTGATGGGGCTTGGTTTCGGCGCCGTGCGTCTGAAACTGTTCCCGGCTGAGGGCATCAAGAGCCTCATCGCCTTCGTCAACAATTTTGCCACGCCCTGCCTGCTGTTTCATTCCCTGGTCACCAGCGACTTCGCCGCCGCGTTCAATCCGGCGATCATCGGACCATTTTACATTGGGGCGCTGACCTGCTTTGTCCTGGGCATCGTCATTGCCCTGCGCGGCTTCGGCAACAGCCCCGGCGTTGCTGTTTCGGTCGGTTTTTCGGGCATGTTCACCAATACCGTGCTGGTGGGCCTGCCCATCATCCAGCGCGCCTATGGCGTGGACGCACTGCCCGTCGTGCTCTCCATTATCGGCCTGCACGGCGCCATCCTGCTCACCACCGGCATGATCACCATTGAACTGATGCGCCGGGACGGGGCCTCGCTCGGGCGCACCCTGGTGACTGCCGGCAAGCGCGTGGCTTCCAATCCGCTGATCTGGGGTATTGCCGCCGGCATGGTCGGCTATTTCGCCGGCCTGCAACTGATCGAACCGGCCGACGCCTTCCTGCGCATGATGAGCCAGGCGGTGGTCCCCGCCGCCCTGTTCGGCATTGGTGGGGCGCTCAACGAGTTCAAACTCTCCGACAATTGGCAGCAGGCGCTGATCGCCGCGCTCATCAAGCTGATCGTCCACCCCGCCATCGCCTATGTGCTGATGATCTGGGTGTTTCATGTCCCGATGGAAATCGCGCGCTACGGCATTCTGCTCTCGGCCATGCCTGCCGGGGTCAACGTCTATATCTTTGCCACCTACTACAATCGCGGTGTCAGCGTTGCCGCCAACACCATCCTGATCGCCACCATGGCGTCGGCGCTGACCATCTCTCTCTGGCTCTATATCCTCAGCCTATAGGGCGCCTTCGCCCCCGGCAGCACCAATCACGATTGATGGTCTGTCGGAACTCTTCGGGATGCCAAGCCATTCCCCGTCAGTGTTTTGCATAGCTGGCGGATATGATTTGCGCATTGTTCTGGTCTTCCTCCTCACACTGCTCGCGGGCTCTTTCTCTCTGCCCTCGGCCGTCTCAGCGCAGGACGTTGCGCTGGATGATGCCGTGTTCGGTTTCGCCGGGCGCTACGTCAATGCCTATATCGAGGGATCGCTGGTGCCGATTAGTGCCAGGTATGAGGACAATTTTGTCCTCGGTGGTGGCTATCAGAAATTCGTCGCCGAACCGCTGACCGATCTGCATCTGGGCCTTGAAGCGGGGCTTGCCCTGCGCGGTGGCGTTATCGTCAGCGGCGAAGCATGGCTTGGTGCCGTGGCGCGCTATGACGGCTTCCACCTCGGCGAAAACCTGCGCATTTCGCCCGCCATCACCGTGGGTCTCAGCGCCGTCACCAATCCCATTGGCATTGAAGCCGAGCGCGCGCAGCGCCGCAATGCCGATCCAAGCCTGCTGTTCTTCATGGCGCCCGAGATTGCCGTCTCCACCGTCGACAATCCCGAGATTGAGCTGTTCTACCGGGTGCAGCACCGCTCGGGTGCCTGGGGCACATTGGGTGGCATGGCCGACGGCGCCAATGCCCAGGTCATCGGCATGCGGTACCGCTTCTAGCCCCCGCCCTTCTGCTTTCGGAAACCCACCGCCCGCACCAATTGCATCAGTGAGTGTACGCCATCCAGGCCAGCCACGGTTCGAGAGAACTATTTGCGCCACTGGCCTCCGCTTGTATGGTACCGCCTTGTTCATCTCCCCTTGCCGTGAGCGCGCCATGACCATCGAAATTCTCCAGACCCACAAGCTGCTCGAGTCCTGCGAGGTGGCATTGGCCGAGCGCTTCACGGTTCACAAGCTGCATGAGGCGGCCGACAAGGCGGCCCTGATTGCCCAACTCGCCCCGCGCCTGCGGGCCATTGCGGGTGGCGCGGTCAATGCCGATCTCATCGCCCAACTACCCGCGCTCGAGATCATTGCCAATTTTGGTGTCGGCTATGATTCGATCGACACCGCCGCGGCCCGCGCCGCCAATGTGCGCGTCACCAATACCCCAAATGTCCTCAACGACGCCGTGGCCGAGCTCACCATCGGCCTGATGATCGCGCTGGCGCGCCGCATTCCCCAGGCCGATCAGTTCGTCCGTCAGGGCAAATGGCCCAACGGCAATATGGGTCTGTTCTCCGAACTCACCGGCAAGACCGTCGGCATTTTGGGCCTTGGCCGCATCGGCAAGGAAATCGCCGCCCGCGCCCAGGCCATGAAGATGCGTGTCGTCTATTACGGCCGCAAGCGCCAGGAGAGCGAGCCGCACGTCTTTTACGACAACCTGGTCGACATGGCCCGCGACAGCGACTGGCTGGTCGTCATCGCGCCGGGTGGCAAGGGCACCGAGCGCATCGTGTCGCGCGAAGTGCTCGAGGCTTTGGGTCCCCAGGGCAATATCGTCAACGTCGCCCGCGGCACGCTGATCGACGAAGCCGCCATGCTTGAGCTGTTGCAGACGGGCGACCTCGGCGGCGCCGCACTCGATGTCTTCGAAAACGAACCCGCCATGCCCGAGGCCTTCTTCGCCCTCGACAATGTCGTGCTCTCGCCCCACCAGGGCAGCGCCACCACCCAGACCCGCAACGCCATGGGCGCCCTGGTCGTCGCCAATCTCGACGCCCATTTTGCCGGCGAGCCATTGATCAGCGCGGTGGTGTGACGCTTGAGACAGCCGCGCATGCCCGCCACCCGGCCACCGCGCTGGAACTTTGTGCCTGATGCGCATAGCTACAGGTATTGAATCGGGAGCGTGCAGATGACGGAATGGTGGCGCGGCGGAGTGATCTATCAGGTCTATCCCCGCTCGTTTCAGGACAGCAATGGCGATGGCGTTGGCGATCTGCCCGGCATCATTGACCGGCTCGATCACATTGCCAGCCTGGGGGTCGATTGCATCTGGCTCTCGCCCATCACCCAGTCACCTCAGGACGATATGGGCTACGACGTCTCCGACTATCGTGAGGTTGATCGCCTATTCGGCTCGCTGCAAGATTTTGACAGCCTGCTCGACCAGGCCCATGCGCGCGGTCTCAAGGTGATCATGGACCAGGTGGTGAGCCACACCTCGGACCGGCATCCCTGGTTCGAGGAATCCCGTCTCAGTCGCACCAATGCCCGGGCCGACTGGTATGTCTGGGCCGATCCCTTGCCCGATGGTTCCCCGCCCAATAACTGGCCCGCCGTGTTCGGCGGCCGCGCCTGGGAGTGGAACCCGACGCGGGGCCAGTATTACCTGCACAATTTCCTCGCCAGCCAGCCCGACCTCAACTTCCACAATGCCGAGGTGCAGGAGGCCGTGCTCGACGTCATGCGCTTCTGGCTGGAGCGCGGCATTGATGGCTTCCGGCTCGATACCGTCAATTACTACTTCCACGACAGCAAGTTGCGCTCCAACCCGCCCAACAAGCTCAAAAACGAACACCTGCCCTATGCCGTCAATCCCTATGACATGCAGGAGCACCTGTTTTCCAAGAGCCGTCCGGAGAACCTCGATTTCCTCCGTCGCGTCCGCGCCCTGCTCAATGAATTTCCTGGCGCAACCTCGGTGGGCGAGGTCGGCGACAGCCACAAATCCGTGCAATTGATGGCCCAATACACCTCTGGCGGCGACACGCTGCATTTGTGCTACGGCTTCGATTTTCTCGGTGACGAGTTCACTGCTGCCCATTTCCGCAGCCGTATCGAACAGTTCTTCGAGATCGGCCCCGATGGCTGGCCGTGCTGGAGCTTTTCCAACCATGACGTGCCCCGCCATGTCACGCGCTGGGCCCCACACAGCCGGTCTGCAGCCGCGCTGGCCCGCCAGTCTGCCGCCCTGGTGCTCGCGCTCAGGGGGTCGGTCTGCCTCTATCAGGGCGAGGAACTGGGCCTGCCCGAAACCGATCTGCTGTTTGAAGAACTCACCGATCCGCGCGGCATCCGCTTCTGGCCCGAGGACAAGGGACGTGACGGCTGCCGCACGCCCATGCCCTGGGACGCCGGTGAGGCCCCAAATGGCTTCACCAGCGGCACCCCCTGGCTGCCGGTGAAATACCCCCAGTCCGCGCTCAATGTTGCCGACCAGAACGCCGACGCCGGCTCAACCCTGGCGTTTTACCGCACCATCCTGGCCTGGCGCAAAACCCACCCCATGCTGGCGCTGGGCGACATCGCGTTTTTCGATCTGGCCGAACCCATCCTGGCCTTCCGCCGCAGCACCGATGCCGGCGCCATGCTCTGCGTCTTCAACCTGTCTGCCGATGACCATGCCATTGCTGTCACCGGTCTGCCGCCGGGCACCCGGCTCGAACCCGTCTCGGCGGGCGCCGTGCTGCACGCCACAAAGCTGCAATTGGGCGCCAATGGCTATGCCTTCATCGCATTGCCCTCCGCCAGCGCGGCCGCCTTCGCCGATCTGGCGTGAGCCAATAAAACAACCCCGACTGCGCCATCATGCGCCGGTCGGGGTCGGGTCTCTGCGGCGCTGGCTGAACGGGCGATAGCCCGGTCTCGGCGCCGCTTAATAGGCGCGGCGATAGCTGCCGGGATTGAAGAACTGCATTTCCTCGGTGCCATCGGGCAGCCGCACATAGGCCCGGATGCACGTGCCCCAGCGCTCGACGCGGACGGCGTCGACGCCACGCTCGCGCAGCATCTGCATGTCGTGCTCATTGCGGGCCTGCTCATCAATTCTGATCTGGCCATTCTCTTCATAGCTGAAGCTGAGGGTTCCGCCCGAATCGGTGCAGAGCACGGCATAGGCAGGCATGGACGCCAGCAGCGTCAGGGCAAGGGCAGCAAGGCTTGTGCGTAACATGGTCTGGTCTCCGTTTGAGCTGAATTTTGCCCAATGATTGTGGCGCTTTCGCGCCGTATGATCTGCCCATCAAATGGCGACCACAGCCTATCCGACCGGCAGCGCCCGCTCGGCCAGCCGCGCCCAGAAACTGGTGCCCACCGGAATCGCGGCGTCATTGAAATCATAGCTATCGGTGTGCAATTCGCTGCTGTCGCCATTGCCCAGGAAAATATAGGCGCCGGGGCGCTGCTCCAGCATGAAGGAGAAATCCTCGCCACCCATGGATGGTGGTGCGTCGGTATCCACCCGCTGATGGCCGGCAACCTCCCCGGCCACCGCTGCCGCAAATGCTGTCTGCTCGGGCGCATTGACCGTCACCGGATAACCGCGCGCATAGCGCACCGTCGCCGTTGCGCCAAAGCTGGCCGCGAACTGCGGCACGAATTCGGCCAGCCGCTGCTCGATCTGGTCCTGCACGCCCAGATCAAGCGTGCGCACCGTGCCGGTGATCTTGGCGCTGCGGGAAATCACATTGTCCGCTTCGCCCGCTTCCAGCATCGTCACCGATAGCACCGCGCTGGCCAGCGGATCGACATTGCGCGACACGATCGCCTGCATCCCCACAATCATATTGGCCGCCACGATGATCGGATCGATCGTGGTCTGCGGCCGCGCCGCGTGGCCACCCTGGCCGGCAATGTCGATATAGAACCGGTCGGTTGCCGCCATGATGCCGCCGGCGCGAATGCCGAAATGCCCCGTCGGCATGCCCGGCCAATTGTGCATGCCGTAGAATTCGTCGATCCCGAACTGCTCGATCAGCCGGTCGTCCAGCATCGCCTTGGCGCCTGCGCCACCCTCTTCGGCCGGCTGGAAGATCAACGCGATCCGCCCATCGAAATTGCGCGTCTCGGCCAGATACTTCGCCGCGCCAAGCAGCATGGCCGTGTGCCCGTCATGGCCGCATGCATGCATCTTGCCGTCCACAGTGGACGCATAGGCCTTGCCGGTATTTTCGGTGATCGGCAGCGCATCCATATCGGCGCGTAGCCCGATGGTGCGGCCACTGGCATTGACCCGGCCATGGATGATGCCCACCACGCCGGTGCCGCCGATGCCGGTCACCACACTGTCGCATCCAAAGGCACGCAGTTTATCCGCCACAATCCCTGCCGTTCGCTCCACCGCATACAGCAGCTCTGGATGGGCGTGAAAATCCTGACGCCAGGCGGTGATTTCGTCGGCAAACTCGGCAATACGGTTGAGAACGGGCATATTTGGTCCGGCGATAATTCTGGGTCAGTGTTACTGACCCAATCCATGGCGTCAACACTAGCATGCTTTTGGCCGCCCATTGCCATGCGACAAAACGGGTCAGCCGGATCGACCGCAGCGCAGTATCGAGCGGACCTTTGCAAAGGCCGGGGATCGGTCGTTTTCGCTCCCCGCCAAGCCGTATTCAGCAAGCTACTCGCGGCGCAGGGCTTCGATGGGGTTGAGGCGGGCTGCCTGGCGCGCCGGGAAATAGCCAAAGATCACCCCGATCACCGCCGAGAAGGTGAAGGCGCCAACCACCACCAGCGGATCGACGACGAACGGCACCTCAAGAATGCTGCCGGCAATGGCAGCCAGCCCAAGCCCCAACCCGATGCCGATAATGCCGCCGAATAGCGACAGCACCACGGCTTCAACCAGGAATTGCATCAGGATCTGACGTTCGGAGGCGCCGACGGCGAGGCGAATGCCGATTTCCTTGGTCCGTTCGGTCACCGAAACCAGCATGATGTTCATGATGCCAATACCGCCAACCAATAGGCTCACCCCCGCCACGGCGGCCAGCAGGCCCGTCAGGATGCCGGTAACGGTAGAGAGCATGGAGGCGACCTGTTCCATGTCAAAGACATTGAAATCATCCTCGCCTCCGGCGGCGATCTGGCGGCGTTCGCGCATCAGGCGTTCGATGTCGCCCACGACTTTTTCGGTCGAAAACCCTTCCCGGACGGCGACATAGATCATGTTGACATCGCTATTGCCGGCAATGCGGCGCTGAAATGTGCGCAGCGGCATGATGACGGTGTCGTCCTGGTCAGCGCCAAAGCTGGAGCTGCCCCGCGAGGCCAGCACGCCGACGATGCGGCAGGAGATCTGGCCAACGCGAATGGTCTCACCCAGCGGATCGCCGCTGCCGAAGAAATTTGCGCTGGTGGTGTCCCCGATAATGCAGGCGGCACTACCTGCCTGCAGCTCACTTTCGTAAAAACTACGCCCTTGTTCGACAGGCCAGTCGCGGGCGATGAAATAGCGATTGTCGGTGCCGGTGACGGTCGAGGTGTAGTTTTTTGCCCCAAAGACCAGGGTCACTGAGCGCGAGGCATAGGGCGCCGCGGTCAGGGCGCCGGGGATCTGCTCGGCGACCGCGTCGACGTCGCGAATGGTGAAACTTGCCGAACTGGTGGCGCCCGAAGCGGGCCCGCCGGCGGCCTGCCCGGGCATGATCATCAACAGATTGCTGCCGAGTTGGGCGACTTCGGTGGCAACCCTGGCCGTTGTGCCCTGGCCCAGCGTGACCATGGCGATCACGGCAGCTACGCCGATCACCACGCCCAGCACTGTCAGCGAGGAGCGCAGGGCGTTGCGAAAGATCGCCTGAATGGCCAGTTTGCCGGTTTCGAGGATCATCGCGCTACCCCCTCGGTCACGGTGTCGGACTCGATCCGTCCGTCCCGGAAGCTGATCAGCCGCTCGGCATAGGCGGCCATGTCTGGCTCATGGGTGACCATGACAATGGTCATCCCCTCGTCGTGGTTGAGGGCAACCAGCAGTTTCATGATGTCCCCGGACATTACCGTATCCAGATTGCCGGTTGGCTCGTCGGCCAGCACCACATCAGGGCGGCTGACAATGGCGCGGGCGATGGCCACGCGTTGCTGCTGTCCGCCCGAGAGCTGCGATGGGTCGTGGTGCTCGCGCCCGGTCAATCCCACCCGGGCCAGGGCCTCCAGCGCCATTCGGCGCCGCACGTCACTCGGGATGCCCTGATAGATCAGCGGCAATTCCACATTGTCGAGCGCCGAGGTGCGGGCGAGCAGATTGTAGCCCTGAAACACGAAACCCAGGAAATTGCGCCGCAGTAGCGCGCTCTGATTGCGATCGATATTGCCGACATTGACGCCACCGAACCGGTAGCTTCCCGCCGTGGGGGTGTCGAGGCACCCGATAATGTTCATGGCGGTGGATTTGCCAGAGCCGCTGGGGCCCATAATGGCGACGAATTCGCCACGCTTTATCGTCAGGTCAATACCGCGCAGGGCGTGCACTTCGGCTTCGCCGCTGCCAAAGACCTTGGTGATGCCGCGCAGCTCGATAAGCGTACCGGCCACCTCTTCTGGTTCAACGGGCAAGACCGCGCGCGACGTCATCAATTGGGGCCCGCATCAACGATAACGCGGTCGCCAGCGGCAATCGCGCCGCTGACAATGACCGTGAAGCTGCCATCGCTGCTGCCGGGCTCGATGGTGACGGGCTCCGCCTGATCATTGCGCAGCACCCAGACGGTTTTCTGCCCTGCGGTGTCGGCGGGCAGCGATTCCGTCATGGTCGGCGTGAAGCGTAGCGCCGCATTGGGCACGCGCAGCACGTCGGCGGTTTCGGCAACGGTAATGGTGGCCGTCGCGGTCATGCCGGGGCGCAGCAGCAGATCGGTATTGTCGACGGCCAGGATGGCCTTGTAGGTGACCACGCCATTGACGGTGAGCGGGGCATAGCGCAATTCGGCAATTTCAGCGGGGAAGGTCTTGTTCTGGAACGCCTCGACGGTGAAATAGGCCCGATCGCCTTCTGATACCAGGCCGATATCGGCCTCATCGATATCGACCTGCAACTGCATGCGCGCCAGATCCTCCGCCAGGGTAAACAGCGTCGGCGCGGAGAATGACGCCGCCAGGATCTGACCGATTTCGACATTGCGATCCAGAATGATGCCGTCAATCGGTGCGCAGATGCAGGCCTTGGCGAGGTTGGCCTCGTTGAGCGCCAGATCAGCCTTGGCAATCGCCACATTGGCAGTTGCGCTCTGCAGCGCTGCCGTTGCCCGGGAAAAATTGGACTTGGCGCTTAGCAGCATCTGGTCGGAGGCCACGCCCTTGTCTGCCAGTTGCAGGGAGCGTTCATAGGCCTGGTCCATCTCTTCCAGTGTTGCCTGGGATTCCGCCAGCCGCGCTTCTGCCGCGTCAACATTGGCGCGGGCGCGGGTGAGGTTGGCTTCAAGCGTGGCCGTATCGAGCTGGGCCAGCACATCCCCGGCTTTGACAATATCGTTGAAGTCGAAATTGACCGCCCGAACCGTGCCGGACAGTTCGGTGGAAATCTCCACAACATTGGTTGGTTCCACCGATCCGGTGGCGGTCACCGTGACGGTGACGTCACCGCGATCAATGGCCTGGGTCACATATTGCGGCGCGCGCTGGGCCCCCGTGCCCGGCCACCACAACCACAGGCCGCCTGCAGACAACACCAGACCGGTCCCAATGATGACGGGCCAGAGCCACTTCCGTTTCGATGTGGACTGGCCGAGTATCGCTTCGATTTCGGCTGTTTTGTTTGGCACGCGGCAAGTCCTGAGCCAGATTGGGGCGGGGCGTATCGCCAATCATCCGCCACCCTAGCAGCGACCGCCGTCAGAACATTGATGTGGGTCAACTACCGGAACGTCGGGATTGGGCCACGCCATATCTGCGATGGCTTTGTCTCTGATGCCGGTCAGGAGTTGCGGCCTTGGCAAGTCCCTGATGGCGCAACAATTGGGAGACCACGCTGGTCTTGGCCGCACGCTCGCTATGGCGTTGGTTGCCATTGCAAATCCTGCCAGTCGACATACCTAGATACTAGGACCCGCCACATAGGCTGGCATTGGCGCGCTGACCGAGATCGGGGTGCCCGCAACAGGAACAGGAGATACTCAATGGGAATCCATATCGGCGATACCGCGCCTGATTTCACCGCAGACACTTCAACCGGTAAAATCAGCTTTCACGACTGGATCGGCGACAACTGGGTATTCTTTTTCAGTCACCCTGGCGACTTCACCCCGGTTTGCACAACCGAGATCGGCCGCACCGCTCAACTGGCCGACGAGTTCGCCAAGCGCCATGTCAAGCCGCTCGGCCTGTCCACAGATGGGGTCGAGGAGCATCTGAGCTGGATCGAAGACGTGAATGACACGCAGCACACGACTGTCAAATTCCCCATCATCGCAGATTCCGACAGCTCGATTGCGCGCCTGTACGAGATGATCCATGCCAACGAAAGCGCGACTGCGGCTGTCCGCTCGGTGTTCATCATTGACCCAAACAAGAAAATCCGGCTGACGATGACCTATCCGATGAACGTGGGCCGCAACTTTGACGAGATTTTGCGGGTGATCGACGCGCTGCAAACCGGCGACGCCAATAAGATCGCGACCCCTGCCGATTGGCTCCCCGGTGGTACCGTAATCATCCCGCCTTCAATCAAGGACGCCGAAGCAAAGACCTTGTTCCCACAGGGCTGGACCGAAGTGAGGCCCTACCTTCGGACCACCAAGATCTGACGACCAAAGACGATCGCCTCTGTCGGAGCTTCCGACGGAGGCCGACGCATCTGGAGAGGATGCGAGCGTGATGAAAACGCTGCCGCGGATCGGACTACTTCCGCCTTTGAGCCTCATCCTCGGCCTGATAGCGGAACAACAGATACATCAGGGATAGATAAACTGCAGGAACCACCGCGAGGACCAAAAACTCGGGAAATATTGATGCCGCACCGCAGTCGAGGCATGAAAAACGATAGCCGGCGTAAATGACTACGGCATGATAATAACAAAGCCAATCCACCAGGAGAGCATTGGATTACGACGTTGGATTGATTTTTCCATAGCGAGGCTCCCAAGGTTTCGCTGCTCAATCTCATGCCATTGACGGTCCTGCCAATCTAGTGGGTTCTGCGCTGAGAAGATAGGTTTTGAATAGCGAGACGGTATTCAAGCTAGATTTACCCGCCACTCTGGTGCGGCATCGACCCCGTCACAAATCTCCGTTGCGGTCTGACAGGCAGCCTTTTCCAACAATCGTCGCGCCCTTGGCCCATTATTTCTCGCACGCGGCTTGTTCCTCTGCCCGTGATTTGTCATGACACCCCTAACCACTCCGAGGGTCGCATGAAAATCCTGGTCGCCATCAAGCGCGTCGTCGATCACAATGTTCGCATCCGCGTTCGCCCTGACGGCAGCGGCGTTGAAACCGCCGGCGTCCGCCTGTCGATGAACCCCTTCTGCAAGAACGCGGTGGAAGCGGCCGTGCAATTGGCCGAAGCCGGGCACGCGGACGAAATCGTCGTTGTCTCAATCGGCCCCAAGGCCGCAACAGATGTCATCCTGACGGCGCTGGCCATGGGCGCCCATCGCGGCATTCTCCTTGAAACCGACGAAGCGCTCGAAACCCTGGCCATTGCCAAGCTGCTGGCCAAGATCGTCGCCGAGGAAACCCCGGACCTGGTCCTGCTCGGCAAGCAGGCCATTGATGACGACAGCAATCATGTCGGCCAGATGCTCGCCGCGCTCACCAATCGCCCCCAGGCGACCTTCGCCTCCGAGATCAAGGTCGTGGGGCCGGGCAACAAAGCGCTCGAAGTCACCCGCGAGGTAGATTCCGGCCGCGAGACGGTCGCCCTGCCGCTGCCTGCCGTGGTCACCGCCGATCTGCGCCTCAACACGCCCCGCAATGCCGCTTTGCCCATGGTGATGAAGGCGCGTTCCAAGCCGCTCGCCGTGCGCCCCGCCGCCGAATGCGGTGTCGACCTCGCCCCGCGTCTTGTCGTCGAAAAGATATCCCCGCCTGCTGAACGTGTGGCAGGAAAGACTGTCGGCTCCTCCTCCGAGCTGGCCGCCTATATTGCCGCCGAAGTCTCGCAGATGGAGGCGCTGTGATGAGCGTTCTGGTTATTGCCGACCATGATCTCGGCACGCTATCGCCGGCCACCGCCCGCGTGGTGCATGCGGCAAGTCAATTGGGGCCGATCGATCTGCTGGTCCTGGGACAGGACGCAGCCAATGTTGCAACCGAAGCTGCAAAGCTCGCCGGTGTCGCCAAAGTGCTGGTGGCCCAGGGCCCTGGCACGTCGGATGCCGATTCTCAGGTGATCGAAAAACTGGCCGCAGGGTATCTCTACGTTATTCAATCGGCCGGAAGTGCTGGAAGAGATCGAATGCCAGGTGTCGCGGCAAAGCTCGATCTGATGCCCGTCACCGATGTGGTCGAAATTCTCGGTCCCAACCGCTTTGTCCGCCCCATCTATGCCGGCAACGCGCTGCAGACGGTCACCGACAATCAACCTCGCCACGTCCTGACCCTGCGCGCCTCGGCCTTCCGCGCCGCCCCTGCTGGCCCTGCTGCACCGATCGAAGTGCTTGATAGTGCGCTGGATTCTGTCGTCAAGCTGCTGCGCAGCGATCGCACGCAAAGTGATACCGCCGATCTCGCCACCGCCCAGATCGTGATTGGCGGCGGCGTGGCGCTGGGCTCGGCTGAGAACTATCAACTGCTTGAATCTCTTGCTAAAAAACTAGGTGCTGCGGTCGGTGCGACCCGCGCGGCTGTCGACGCCGGCTACGCCCCCAATGATTGGCAGATCGGCCAGACCGGCAAGATCATCGCTCCCGATCTCTACATCGCCATCGGCATTTCCGGGGCCCTGCAGCACCTGGCCGGCATTCAGGGCGCCAAGAAAATCGTCGCTATCAATACCGATGCCGAAGCGCCACTGGTCAAGCTGGCCGACCTCGCCTTGATCGGCGATCTGTTTGAAATCATTCCGCAATTGACCGCCGAACTGGACCGCCTCGGCGTCTCCCGCTGAACCGCTATGCGATTGCAAAAATCTCTCCGCCGCCTATAAAGACCCTGCCTTTCCACCGGAACGACCCCTGACATGTTCGAGACTCTCACCAAGGCCCCCGGCGACAAGATTCTGGCGCTCATGGGCGAATACGCGGCCGACCCGCGCCCCACCAAGATCGACCTTGGCGTGGGCGTCTACAAAGACGAAGCCGGTGTCACCCCGATCATGAGTGCGGTGAAAAAGGCCGAGCAGCGCATCCTCGCCCAGGGCAAGACCAAGACCTATCTTGGCATCGCTGGCAATAAGGGCTTTGGCGCTGCCGTGCTCGATCTGGTGCTTGGCGATACGCTGGACCGCTCTCGCGTCCGCATCGCCCAGGCCCCCGGCGGCACCGGCTCGCTCTGGGTGCTGATGCAACTGGTCAATCGCGCTCGCCCCGGCGCCACCATCTGGGTTTCCGATCCGACTTGGCCCAACCACAACCCGATTGCCGAAAATTCGGGCCTCGTGGTCAAGACCTATCCCTATTTCGATGCCGAAACCCGCGGTGTGCGCTTCGAGGAGATGCTCGCCACCCTCGATGGCCTGGGCAAGGACGATGTCGTGCTGCTGCACGGCTGCTGCCACAACCCGACCGGCGCCAACCTGACCAATGCGCAGTGGGATCAGGTCGCCGCGAGCCTGGCCAAGACCGGCGCGCTGCCCTTCATCGATCTGGCCTATCTCGGCTTTGGCGACGGCCTGGCCGCCGATGCTTATGGCACACTCAAGGTAGTCTCGGCAGTGCCCGAAGCGCTGATTGCTTTCTCGGGCTCCAAGAATTTCGGTCTTTATCGCGAGCGCATCGGCGCCGCCATCCTGATCGCCCGCGACGCCGCGCAAGCCGACATTACCCAGTCGCAGTTGCTCAACATTATCCGCGGTTCCTATTCGCAGCCGCCCGATCATGGTGCCGAGATCATTCGCACCATCCTTGAGGATGCCGAACTGCGCTCCGAGTGGGAAGCCGAGCTTGATCTCATGCGTAACCGCATGATCCGGCTGCGCGAAAAGCTCAGCACCGCGATCCGCACCAAGTCCAATGCGGCCGATTTCGATTTCATCGCGGCCCATCGCGGTATGTTTTCACTGCTCGGACTCGAAAATGCGGTGGTTGAACATTTAAAAGCCGCCAATGGCATCTATATGATTGGTGATAGCCGCATCAACGTCGCTGGCATCCCTGAGGATCGCGTTGACGATCTGGCCGAAGCCATGCTGGCCGCCATCAAATAGTCCGGGGCGTTTGGACTTGCGGCAAGTCATTGCCGTGCTACACCTTTTGCCCACGGGCATGTTTGAAGACAATTAGGAGGGAACCATGAAGTTCTTCGTCGATACTGCGGAAATCAAGGACATCAAGGAGCTCCATGAGACCGGTCTCCTCGACGGCGTAACCACCAACCCATCGCTGATCGCCAAGTCCGGCCGTGACTTCAAGGAAGTCATCAAGGAAATCTGCGGGCTGGTTCCCGGCCCGGTTTCTGCCGAAGTGGCTTCGCTGGAATATGAAGGCATGGTCGCTGAGGGTGAGCACCTCGCCAAGATTGCCGACAACGTGGTCATCAAGCTGCCGTTGACGCTCAATGGCCTCAAGGCCACCAAGTACTTCCACGACAAGGGTATCAACACCAATGTCACGCTGTGCTTTTCGGCAAACCAGGCCCTGCTCGCCGCCAAGGTAGGCGCCACCTATATTTCGCCGTTCCTCGGGCGCCTGGATGACATCAATCTCGATGGCGTCGAACTGATCGAAAACATCCGGCAGATCTACGACAATTACGGCTTCGAGACCCAGATTCTGGCCGCGTCGATCCGTTCGCCCAACCACGTGACCCAGGTCGCGCTGGCCGGCGCTGACGTTGCCACCATCCCACCGGCGGTCATCCGCAAGCTGGCCGATCACCCGTTGACCAATTCGGGCATCGAAGGCTTCCTCAAGGACTGGAAGGCCACCGGCCAGTCCATCCTCTAGGGTTTGCCCCTGTGCCGATTATGATGTTACCCCGGCTCATCAGCCGGGGTAACGCTATCCGACACATCTGCGCGGCGGCCTGCCGAATCTGTCGACAGTGTTTGTCGCAGCGCAAAGCGAGCTGTAGGCCGGGCTGACACACTCTGTGTGTCGACGCCTCGCCCACCGAAAGCTGTTCATGGCCGATCCTGATCTCGCCGCCGCCATCAAGTCCGCACTTGCCGCCGTTGAAATCCCCGGCGGCGGCGATCTGGCCGGTTATGCCGGGCTCTCCGATATCATCGTCACCCCCTCGGCTGTAGCTTTCGCCATTGCGGTGGCCCCCGGCATGGAGGCTGCCTTTGGCCCCGCCCGTGAACAGGCTGCCGCTGCCGCGCAGCAGCTCGTCGGCACCCGCAAGGTCATGGTCTCACTGACCGGCGGCAAGCCGCCCGCCAAGGCCGGTCCCAATTTTTCCCATGGCAAACCGGTTCTGCCCGGCAAGACGCCGGTGCCCGGCATCAAGCGCATCATCGCGGCCGGTTCGGGCAAGGGCGGCGTCGGCAAATCCACCACGGCGGTCAATCTGGCGTTGGCACTGCAGGCCGAGGGCCTCCGCGTCGGCCTTCTCGATGCTGACCTCTACGGCCCCTCCATCCCCAAACTGCTTGCGCTCGAGGGCCAGCCAGCCATTCGCGACGACGGCATCTTTAACCCGCACGACGCCTTTGGCCTCAAGGTCATGTCGATCGGCTCCATGCTGGCCAAGGATCAGGCGGTGGTCTGGCGTGGCCCCATGGCCACCTCGGCGCTGCGCCAATTGCTGCGCGAGACCGCCTGGGGCGATCTTGATCTGCTGGTTGTTGATCTGCCGCCGGGCACTGGCGATATCCAGATTTCGCTGTTCCAGCAGACCGTCGTCGATGGGGTGATCATTGTCTCGACCCCGCAGGACCTCGCCCTGATCGACGCCAAAAAGGCCATCGACATGATCCGTCGCTTCAATGTGCCTCTGCTCGGGCTGGTCGAGAATATGAGCTATTTCATCGCCCCTGACACCGGCACCCGCTACGACATTTTTGGTTCAGGCGGCGCCGAACGGGCCGCTGCCGACCTCAAGATGCCGTTCCTCGGCGCCATCCCTCTGGTCATGTCGATCCGCGAAGGCTCCGACGCCGGTACGCCGCCGCTGGTCTCCGCGCCGGGCGGAGCAGAGGCCACCGCCTATCGCGCTATCGGCCAGCAGGTGCTGGCGCAATTGCCCGCTATTCCGCGCTAAGGGCTTGCTAGGCCGACAGATCCCCTGATTTGCGAGGTGCAATCGATTGCACAGCGGCTTTATCTACGCTATCGGCTTTCACTCAATAGGGTGCAGCGCCGCTAAGGAGCGTAGATGTTTTCGATCGACCGCAAGGATTTTGGACCACAATTCACCTTCGGCGTCGCCACCGCCGCCTATCAGATCGAAGGCGGCCAACGCGACGGGCGCGGGCCCTCCATCTGGGACAGCTTCTCCTCCACCCCCGGCAATGTCCACAATGGCGACACCGGCGCGGTGGCCTGCAATCACTACGAGCTCTGGCCGCAGGACCTAGATCTGATCCGCGGTGGCGGATTTGATGCCTATCGTTTCTCGTTTTCCTGGCCGCGTCTGATCCCCGAGGGCACTGGCGCCGTCAATCCCGCTGGCCTCGACTTCTATGATCGTCTCGTCGACGGCATGCTCGAGCGCGGTATCAGGCCCTATGCCACGCTCTACCATTGGGATCTGCCCTCGGCCCTGCAGGACAAGGGCGGCTGGATGAACCGCGACATCGCCGGCTGGTTTGCCGACTATGCTGCACTGATCGCCCAGAAATTCGGTGATCGTCTGCACGCGACCGCCACCATCAACGAACCCTGGTGCGTCGCTTTCCTCAGCCATTATCTGGGCATCCACGCCCCCGGCTATCGCGACATGCGCGCTGCCGCCCGCGCCATGCATCATGTGCTGTTCGCGCATGGCACCGCCATCGACGCCTTGCGCGCCAATGGCGCGAAAAACCTCGGTATTGTGCTGAACCTGGAAAAGTCCGAGGCCGCCAGCGACGAGCCGGAAGACCTGGCGGCAATGGATATGGGGGACGCCCTGTTCAACCGCTGGTATCTGGGCGGCGTCCTCAAGGGTCAGTATCCCGAGGCCGTCACCAACTGGCTTGGTGATAACCTGCCCAAGGACTACCAGAACGACATGGCCGTGATCTCCCGTCCGCTCGACTGGCTGGGCATCAACTACTACACCCGTAGTCTCTATAAGGCGAGCGCTCCGGGCGGCCAGCCCGTCGAGCAGGTCAAGGGACCGCTGGAAAAGACCGATATCGGTTGGGAGATCTACCCCAAGGGCCTGAGTGATCTGCTGGTGCGCGTCTCCAATGACTATACCAAGCTCCCCCTCTACGTCACCGAGAACGGCATGGCCGAGGTTGAGGGCGACGATGATCCGCGCCGCGTCAGATACTATGAGGAACACCTCAAGGCGGTGCTGAACGCCCGCGCGCAGGGCGCCGATGTGCGTGGCTATTTCGCCTGGTCCCTGCTCGACAATTACGAGTGGGCCGAGGGCTACAACAAGCGCTTCGGTATCGTCCATGTTGACTACGAAACCCAGCAGCGCACGCCCAAGTCCAGCTATCGCGCCTTTCAGGGATTGCTGCACAATACCAGGTAAGGTGGTCTTTCAGTGGCCATGGTGCGGGTGCTAAGGGTTGGCTTCAAAGTCCGATCCGGAGCCCCCCCCATGACTGCCAGCCCCCTGATGACCACATCGAAACCAGTTGCCGAGGGCGCCCTCGATGAGGATTGGTGGCGCGGCGCGGTGATCTACCAGATCTACCCGCGCTCGTTTCAGGATCAGGACGGCGACGGCATCGGCGATCTGGTGGGCATTACCAGCCGGCTTGATTATGTTGCCGATCTGGGCGTGGACGCTATCTGGCTGTCGCCGGTGTTCACCTCGCCCATGCGCGATTTCGGCTATGACGTTTCCAATTATCGCGACATCGATCCCTGCTTCGGCACGCTCGAGGATTTCGATCATCTGGTGCAAAAGGCCCATGCGCTGGGCCTCAAGGTCATCATCGATCAGGTGATATCGCACTCCTCCGACAAGCACGCCTGGTTCTCCGAGAGCCGACTGTCCCGCACCAATGAGAAGGCGGACTGGTATGTCTGGGCCGATCCCAAGCCCGATGGCACCCCGCCCAATAACTGGCTCTCGATTTTCGGCGGTTCGGCCTGGCATTGGGACAGCCGCCGCATGCAGTATTATCTGCACAATTTTCTGGTCTCCCAGCCCGATCTCAATTTTCACAGCCCCGCCGTGCAGGACGCCTTGCTGGCCGAAATGCGCTTCTGGCTGGAGCGGGGTGTCGATGGCTTCCGCCTCGATACCGTCAATTTCTACTTCTGCTCGCTCGGCTTTGAGGACAATCCGGTGGTCAAGGCCGAGGATTTCAACGCCTCGACTGCCCCCGCCGTGAACCCCTATAATTTCCAGGAGCATGTTTACGACAAGTCGCGCCCGGAAAATCTGGCCTTCCTGCGTCGCCTGCGCGCCCTGCTCGATGAATATCCCGGCCGCACTACGGTAGGTGAGATCGGCGACAGCCAGCATCAGCTCGAGCTGATGGCCCAATACACCTCGGGCGATGACCTGCTGCACATGGCCTATACCTTTGATTATCTGGGTGGTGAGTTCTCGGCCGGCCACTTCCATAAGGCGATCCTCGATACCGAGGCCAAGGCGCCTGATGGCTGGATCTGCCTGGCCTTCTCCAACCATGACGTGGTGCGCCATGTCAGCCGCTGGGCCACCCATGGTCAGGAAGAAGCCTTCACCCGCCTGGCCGCCACACTGATCTTGTCCATGCGCGGCTCGGTCTGCCTCTATCAGGGCGAGGAGCTCGGTCTCAAGGAAGCCGAACTCTCCTTCGCCGATCTGGTCGATCCTTATGGCATCGAGTTCTGGCCCGAATTCAAGGGGCGCGATGGCTGCCGCACGCCCATGGTCTGGCAGTCACATGCCCACAATGGCGCGTTTTCGACCGCCAACCGCACCTGGTTGCCGGTCCCTGCTGAGCATCTGACGCACGCTGTTGATGCCCAGCATGGCGTCGAGGGCTCCGTGCTGGAATATTATCGCGCCATGCTGGGGTTCCGCCACGCCCATCCGGCCCTGGCCAAGGGCAGCATTGAGCTGTTGCCCGTGCAGGGCGATGTGCTGGCTTTCATTCGCCGGCACGGTGACGAGCGCCTGGTCTGCGTCTTCAACATGGCCGAGGCTGCTGCCGCCTATCGCTTGCCAGCGGGCATGCAGCCGCTTGACGCGGGCTGCCCCGGCGTCCTCGCTGCAGCCAGCAATGGCGAAATCGATCTCGAACCGTTCGGCGCCTATATCGGCGTGCTCTAGCCCACTTCGGGCAGGCGCGCGGCCACCAGGTCGCGCGTCAGCCGATGCTGCGGCTTGGCAAAGATCTGCGCCGGCACGCCTTCTTCAACGATCTGTCCCGCTTCCATCACCAGCACGCGGTCGGCCATGGCGGTCACCATGTCCAGATCGTGGCTGATGATCAGATAGGTCAGCCCGAACTCGGCCTGCAACCGGGCCAGCAGGCTGAGCACGTCGCCGCGCACCGACATGTCCAGCGCCGAAACCGGTTCGTCCAGCACCACCAGTTTGGGCCGCGTCACCAGCGCCCGGGCAATCGCCAGGCGTTGGCGTTGCCCGCCGGAAAATTCGTTCGGATAACGCTCCAGCATGCCCGCTTCCAGCCCCACAGCCTCAACGGCCTCAACCAGGCGCGCCGGCACGGTCTCACGCCGCAGATCCGGCTCCAGCCGCAGCGGCTCGGCCAGCGACGTCCCGATCGTCAGGCGCGGATCAAAGCTGCCAAACGGGTCCTGAAACACCAGCGTCACATCGCGCCGCAAGCGCTGCGGCAGGTCCGCACCGTGATAGCGCTGCCCACTGAGCGTGATCTGCCCATTGCTGGCCGTGTCCAGACCGACGATGATCTTGGCCAGCGTGGTCTTGCCGCATCCCGATGGTCCCACCAGCGCCAGGCATTCCCCCCTGCCAATCTGCAGGCTGACCGCATCGACCGCCCGCACCGGCTCGCGGGCCCAGATCAGCACCCCGCCGCGACGGTAATCCCGCGTGACCCTGTCCACGCTCAACAGCGCGTCGCCGATGGGTTGGCGCACCAGTGTTGGCATCACAAAGCGCGATGCCGCCACCAGCAATTGGGTATAGTTTTCACGTGGGCGCGAGAACACCTCGGCTACCGGGCCGCTCTCCACCACGCGCCCGTCATGCAGCACCGCCACTCGCGAGCACAGCGCCGCCACGGCCTTGAGATCATGGCTGATGAACAGCAGCGCCATGTGCCGTCGCTCGCAGATCTCGGCAATCAGATCGAGCACCATGCGTTGGGTAATCATATCGAGCGCCGAAGTTGGCTCGTCGGCAATCAGAATGTCGGGCTGTCCGGCCAGCGCCATGGCGATCATCGCCCGCTGGCGTTGTCCCCCCGAAAGCTGGTGCGCAAAGCGCTCGCCATGCCGGGGTTCCAGTCCTACCTCGGCCAGCAACTGCGCCACGTCGACGTTGACCATCTCGCCGGGGTTCAGCGCGATGGCTTCGGCTATCTGCGCATTCACCCGCATCAACGGGTTCAGCGCCGTCATCGGCTCCTGAAACACCATGCCGATCCGCTTGCCGCGCAGCCGCGCCATTTCGCGTTCGGAGCGGGGCAGGGGCACGCCGTCGAGGGCAATGCTGCCCCCCATCTCGGCGCCTTCCGGTAGCAGCCCGCTGATTGCCAGTGCTGTCAGCGTCTTGCCCGAGCCGCTCTCGCCGATAATGCCGAAACGTTCGCCGCGCTGCAGCGTCAGGCTGACGTCGGCCACCGCCGCCATCGTTCCGAAATGTACCGACAGATCCGATAGTTCAAGCAAGGACATTGGTCGGTCCTTGCCGCAGGCGTGGGTCGATGGCGTCGCGCAGGCCGTCGCCGGCAATATTGAGGCCGATCACGATCAGCACGATGGCAATGCCGGGCAGCAGGGTCAGCCATGGATGGATCAGAAACACCCCCTGGGCGTCGCGCAGCATTAGGCCCAGGCTGGTTTCGGGCGGCTGCGTGCCCAGCCCGATATAGCTCAGCCCGGCCTCCGCCAGTATGCCCAGCGACATCTGAATGGTGCCCTGCACGATGAGCAGGCTCATGATATTGGGCAGCAGATGACGATAGGCAATCCTCGTATTGCCTAATCCCGCCAGCCGTCCCGCGGCAACAAAATCCAGCGTCGCAATGCTCAGCGCGCCGCCCCGCGCCACCCGGGCGAACACCGGAATATTGAAGATGCCAATGGCGATGATGGCGTTGATGGCGCCCGGCCCCACCAGCGTGGTGATCAGGATCGCCACGATCACGGCAGGAAAGGCGAAGATGAAATCGGAAAACCGCAGCACCAGCCATTCCACCGGCCCGCCCCAGGCAGCCGCCAGCAGTCCAAGCGGCACCCCGATGCCGGCGCCGATCCCCACCGCCAGCGCCGCCACCAGAAAACTGGTCAGCGTGCCCGCCATCAACAGCGAGACCATGTCGCGGCCCAGATTGTCGGTGCCCAGCCAATGCGCTGCCGTCACCCCGAGAAACCGCCGTCCGATATCGATATCGGCGATGGGGAAGGGGGTCCAGATCAAAGACACCAGCCCCAGTAGCGCGAACAGCAGCGTCGCACCCAGGCCAATGGTCAGGCTGGGATGGGCCAGCAGCCGTCTCATGAGGGTGGTCCTTCGCGCAGACGTGGATCAACCAGCCCATAGGCCAGATCGGTGACCAGCATGGTCAATGTCACCGCGATGATCAGAACGATGGTGGCGCCCCGCACCAGGGTCAGATCACGCTGGGAAATGGCGGTAAAAATCAGTCGGCCCAGCCCGGGCAGGTAGAACACATTCTCGACGATGATCGTGCCGGCAATCAGGAACGCGAATTGCAGCCCCAATATTGTCAGCACCGGCAGCAATGCATTGCGCACGCCGTGCCGCCACACGGCCTCGCCCATGGTCAGTCCCTTGGCCCGGGCGGTGCGGATGAAATCCTGCCCCGTCACATCCACCAGCGCCGTGCGCATCACCCGCGCCAATATCGACGCCTGCGGCAGCGCCAGCGCCAGGCTGGGCAGGACAAGACTGCGCAGCGCCGCACCGGCATCTTCATGCCAGGGGGTAAAGCCGCCCGGCGGCAGCCAGCCCAGCGTCACGGCAAACAGCAGTGCCAGCAACATGCCAAACCAGAAACTGGGCACGGCGACACCGGTCTGGGCCAGCACCATGATGGCCGTGTCGAGCGCCTTGCCACGCCGACGGGCCGCCAGAATGCCCAGCGGCAGCCCGACCACCATCGAAATGAGCATGGCAAACAGCGATAGCGGCACGGTGACCCCCAGCCGGTCCCAGATCAGGTGCGCCACTGGCGCGCGCTGCGTGTAGGACATGCCGAAATCACCTTGCAGCATGCCCCAGATCCAGCCAGCGAAGCGCTGCGGCGCCGGCACATCCAGTCCCATCTGCACGCGCAGCCGCGCCACCGATTCCGGCGTCGCATTCAATCCCAGAATGAACTGTGCCGGATCGCCCGGCAGCAGATCGAGCAGCAGGAAAATCACCAGAGCCGCAACTAGCAGCGTCGCGGCAAAGCCGAGGAAACGGCGGAGGATGTAAACGATCATGCGAGCATCAATTCCGGCCCGCCCCTACGTCTTCCCCACAAGGGGGCGGGGCGCGATGGGGTCAGGTTCAGCACCAGATTTTCGGTGTTGCGCCGCATAGGCTTCCCTCCCCCAGGTGGGGAGGGAATGAGGGTGGCGGTATTCACGTGCGCAATGCCGACGGGCTTACTCCGCCCACTTGATATCGCGCAGCACCAGGCCCTCGATGGGCGAGTTCTGCCACATGCCGCTGAGCTTGGCGTTCCACACGCCCGTCTGGGCCAGTTCGAACAGATAGCCATTGACCGCGTCCTTGGCGAGGATGGTCTGGGCCTCGATGGCCAGTTCCTGGCGCTTGGCTTCGTCGGTCGTGCCATTCAGGGTCTCGATCAGCGCCTGGAAGTCGGGATTGTCGTAGCCGTAGTAGTAGTCGGGGTTGGCATAATTGCCAATGTCGAACGGCTCCACATGGCTGATAATGGTCAGGTCGTAATCCTTGTTGGAATACACGTCCTCGATCCACTGCGCCCACTCCACATTGATCAGCTCGAGCTCGATGCCGACCTTGGCGAACTGGCTGGCAATGATCTGCCCCGAGAGCCGGGCATAGGCGACGGGCGGCAGCTTCAGCGTCGCGCTGAAGCCATCCGGATAGCCGGCCTCGGCCAGCAGCGCCTTGGCCGCCTCGATATCAAATGGATAGGTGCCGGTCAGGTCGACATAATAGGGATTGTGCGGCGCAAATGGCGCCCCGATCGGCACGCCATATCCATAGGTGGCGCCGTCAATGATGGCCTGCCGGTCAATGGCATGGGCCATGGCCTGGCGCACCTTGAGATTGTCGAACGGCGGCTTCTTGTTATTGGTGGTGAGGATGGTCTCGCCTTCAGTGGTGCCAACCAGCACCTTGAACTGCGGATTGTTCTCGAACACCGCCATTGCTTCGGAGGCGAAATTGTTGGTGCCGTCAATGTCGCCGGCCAGCAGCGCATTGGTCACTGTTGCGGTGTCGCCGATGAACACATAGGTCGCCTTGCTCAGATGCACCGGCTCGCCCCAATAGGGGCCATAGGCTTCCAATACCACCCGGCTGCCCTTGTCCCATTGCACAAAGGCAAATGGCCCGGTGCCGATCGGCTCATTGGCGTTGTTGTCGGCGCTTTCCGGCGCCACGATCACCGCGTCACCGCGCCCCAGGTCAAACAGGAAGCGGCCGATGACATGGTCCAGCGTCATTTCCACGGTCAGCGGATCGATCACAGTCACGCTTGTGATCGGGGTGAAGAACTCCTTGTGCGCATTGACGCTGTCTTCGGACAGGATGCGATCGAAGGTGAACTTGACGTCTTCGGCATCAAAGCTGGTGCCGTCGTGAAAGGTAACCCCGTCCTGCAACGTGAAGGTATAGGTCAGCCCGTCATCGGAAATGCTCCACGCGCTGGCCAGCCCCGGCTGCACGGCGCCGTTCTGGTCAATGCGGGTCAGACCCTCAAACACGTTCTGATAGACGACGATGTCGATGGCCTCGGCCGCCCCGGCGGTGGGGTCGAGCGCTGGTGGCTCCAGCGCCACGCCGATGCGGATTTCGCTCGGCTGTGCCAGTGCCACACCGGCCATGCCGACTGCCAGTGCTGCAGCGAGCCCGAATGCCTGCAACGTCTTGTCCATAGGTAACTCCCAGTTTCGGCGGTTCAGCGCCGTTCGATCATTCAGCTCGGACGGCGGTGCATCAGGTGCCAACCCGTCTGTCCCCCAGCCTCAGGATCATGCCGGCGCGTGAGGCTCCGGCTCCCATGACGCGAGCATATACGGTATCGCCACTAACATGGCAGCACGCACAAAGATTATACTTTCCTACGATCGCCCAGTCTCGTGGCAAGAATGACCGGAATGAGCCCTGCCAGGACAATGAAGAGGGCGGGCAGCGCCGCCTGGGCGAATAGTCCGACATTGGCGCGCGAATAGACCAGCGTCGCCAGCGTGTCCACGCCCAGCGGCCGTAGCAGCAGGGTGGCCGGCAACTCCTTGACGATTTCGACGAACACCAGCGTCCCCGCGCTCAATATTGCCGGCATCAGCGTCGGCAGGTCGATGCGCAGCAGCAAGCCCAGCCGCCGCTCTCCCAGCACCCGCCCGGCATCGAGCATCGCGTCGCCCCGCTTCTTGATGGCGGCGTCCAGCGTCGAATGGCTGACGGCGAGAAACCGCACCGTATAGACATAGAGCAGTGCCGCCATCGACCCCGACAGAATCAGTCCGGGCCGCCACCCCGCCAGCGCCATGGTCATCCGGTTGAACCACAGATCGGCCTGTCCCAGCGGCTGCAACAGCCCCAGCGCCAGCACGGTGCCGGGAATCGCGTAACCCAGGGTCGCCAGCCGGATCGCCCCGCGCCCGGTGGGGCCTGAGCGCTGCGCCAGCTTGGCCGCCACCAGCCCAACCAACACTGTTATCAGCGCGCCCAGACCGGCCAGGATCAGGGTGGGGATCAACGCCGTTACAGTCTGACCCAGGCTGCCGGGGCCCAATCCGCGCAACGCCAGATAGCTCAATTGCCCCACTGGAATGCCGAACCCCAGCGCCAGCAGCATGAGGCAAAATCCGAAGGCCAGCCAGCGCTGCGGCCCCATCAGATATTCCCGTGCGGGCGGCACCCGGCTGTCGCGCCGGCCCAGATAGACCCGGTCATGCCGGGCTCGCTGTTCGGCAGCAATCAGCAGTCCGATCACCAGCACCACGGTCACCGCCAGTTGCGCCGCGCCGCCAAAGTCCGAACGGTTGATCCAGGTCGAATAGATGATCGCGGTGATGGCGTTGATGCCGAAATACTGCACCGCTCCCAGATCATTGACCACTTCCATCATCGCCAGTGTGATGCCCACCACCAGGGCCGGGCGTGACAGCGGCAAAGTCACGCTGAAAAACGTCCGCATGCTGCCGGCCCCCAGCGTTCGGGCCGCGATATTCAGCGAGGTCGACTGCATCAGGAAAAACGCCCGGCAGGCGACATAGACATAGGGGTAGAGCACGCTGGACATGACAATCACCGCGCCCCACCGGCTGCGGATATCGGGGAACCAGTATTCCTGCAGCGTTGTGGCGCCATTGAGCCCCCGCAGGGCAGTCTGGATCGGCCCGGGAAAGCCCAGAAATTCTACATAGCTATAGGCGGCCAGATAGGTTGGCACCGCCAGCGGCAGCACCAGCGCCCAGTCAAACACCCGCCGCAGCGGAAACTCGTAATGCGTCACCAGCCAGGCAGCAACCAGCCCGACGCAGCCAGTCGCAAGACCGACACTGACCATCAGCCAGCCGGTTTCGCGCAAGGCGGTGGGCAGCATGGTCACGGCCAGCACATTGCTGCCCGAGGCGATGGCTCCCAGCGCCGACCAGCTCAGCCACCCAATGGGCAGCCCCATCAAGGCCGCGAGCAGAAGTGGAACGACCGGCAGGGCAACTGCCCTACCGGTCCATGCATTCTGGCGTTGGAATGGTGCGCCCGAAACAGCGCGATTCCGCGTCACTAGTTCTGCGCGCCTTCGTTGAACTTGAGCTCATCGACAAGGGCGGCCGCTTCGTCACGGTGTGCGGCAATCTCGGTCAATGGCGTCTTGGCCGGGTTCAGCTTGCCCCAGCTCTGGGTCAGTTCGGCAGGCGCCACCGAGGGCACTACGGGGAATTCGTAATTGGTGTCAGCATAGATCTGCTGCGCCTCGTCCGAGAGCAGAAAGCCAATCAAGGCATTGGCGTTTTCTGCATTGGGTGCATGCTTGGCGATGAAGCCACCGGCCACATTCACCTGCGTGCCATCACCATCGGCATCAGGATAGATGATGCGCGCCGCCGCGGCCCATTGCTTCTGCTCGGGCTCGGCATCGTTATTGAGCATGGCGCCCATGTAATAGGTATTGGTGATCGACAGATCGCAGGTCCCGGCCAGGATGTTCTTGACCCCCTCGCGGTCACTGCCCGCAGGTGGATAGGCCAGATTGTCACGCACGCCGGCCAGCCAGGTGCGGGTTTCTTCGAGCCCATTGGCGGCGATCCGCTGGGCGATCAGGCCGATATTGTAGGCATGGTCGCCCGGCCGGGTGCACAGACGGCCTTTCCATTCGGGCTTGGTAATGTCGTCATAGCTCAGCGCCGTGGCGTCAACGCGATCCTTGGAGACATAGAACACACGGGCGCGCAGCGACAGCGCGGTCCAGCTGTCGTCCTCGGCGCGGAACTCGGCGGGCACGCGCTCGTCAAGCATCGGGGTGGTGATCTTCTGGGTCAGGCCACGCTCCTGGGCACCCACCAGATTGCCGATATCAACAGTCACCACCACATCGGCCGGTGACAATTCGCCTTCTGCCTCCACCCGCTCGAGCAGGCCATCGCCGGCATAGAGCACATTGGCCTTGATCCCGGTTTCCGCCGAGAACCGATCGAGCAAGGGCTGCAGCAGGCTCTGCTCGCGATAGCTGTAGATGTTGACTTCGCCGCTCTGGGCAAAGGCCGGGGCGGCAGCGCCGGCCAGGCAGGCCGTGGTCAGCAGAGCGACCGAAAGGCGCGCGATGTTGGTCGTGTTCGTCATGTTGGTCTCCGGTTTCAGGCGAGGTTCAAGGGCTCGCTAAACTGTTGACCTTCTCCCCGATCGCGCCGGGCAAGTCAATATTGTCTAGTAAAATCAATGATTTAGACTCTAGAAGCGTTCAAAACTGGCGCACAATTGACTAGATAAAACAGGCCACTAGCGAATTGAGCTCCGCTGATTTTTTTCCTGCGACATAGTGCGCAATGCCGCGAGCCTATTCGTCCACGTCGCTCGTTGGCAGGTTTTCGACCAGATCGGCGGGGATTTTGAGCGTAAACAGCATCCCCATTTCGCCCGCTGGATCGACCGACAGCGAGAAGGCGTTGACTGCCAGCAGCGAGCGCGTCAGCGCCAGTCCGACGCTGGAGCGCACCGGTGCCAGCGCCTTGCCGTCGCGCCCGGGGCCGTCGCGGAACACCACGAAGCGCTCCGCCATATCGACGGCGTTGAGCGAACTGTCGCGCACATGCACGGCAATCCCGCCGCCATCCTCACGCTGAGCCGAGATCACCACCGCCCCGCCCGTCGGGCTTTGGTCAATGGCGCTGGCCAGCAGGTTGAGCACCGCCTGTTCCAGCGAAGCCCGATCCGCTGTCAGCCGGGGCAGGGTCTCGGAAATGCCGTTGCGCACAATCACCCGCGCATTGCGCGCCTGTTGGCGAATGCGCACGATGCAGCTTTCCAGCAATTCGGTCAGATCAATGCTGGCACGCTGCGGTAGATAGCGGCCATCGCGTAGCCGCGCGTAATCTTCCAGTTCGTCGACCAGTGCGACGATTTCCTGGCCAGCGGCGCCGATGTCGCGCGCATAGTCCTGCAATTGGTCGGCTTCGGCAGTGGGTGCTGTATTGCGGAGCAGTTCAGCAAAACCAATAATGGTATTGAGCGGGCGCCTCACGCCCCGGCTGATCCGTCCGAGCAGCGCCGGGTCTGCGTCCGAGGGGCCTGCCAGGCGCACCGGGGCCGGGGTCCGCCCATGCACAAAGCCGAAATAGCCGGTCACCACCCCGGCCTGACCTTGGGCAAATATCGAAATTTCCGCCTTGCCTGTGGCCGATAGCAGCTTCAGCCATGGCCGCGCCGTCTCGGCAAAGCGGGCGGGCCGCTCAAGGAACTCGCGCAGTACCGCAACATCGGCAGCGGCGATCAGATTGGCCAGGGGTTTGCCTTCCACCGGCCCGTCCCGGCCCAGCAGGGTGCTGGCCCGAGCCGTGATAGTGCTCATCACGCCGGTCCGGTTGGCTTCAAAAAAGCCGTCGCCGCGCACCTCGGCCATCGCCTGGGCGAAAGCGTTGACGGCCCCTTCGTGACCCGTCCGCACCTCAGTGCTACTGGCCGAGAGCATCAAGGCAGGCCGGCCATGCCACGAAATCGACTGCAGTCGCGCCGTGACCGGGATCAACGTGCCGTCGCGCTGCACCAGATGGTTGACCGGTCCGGCTTCCTGGCCCTCTGGCCCCGCTGCGGGGAATACTGCCGCAAGCCCGCCCTGCCGCAGCGCTTCCACCGATTCATAGCCCACCATCTCGGTGATCGCACGATTGGCGAACAATACCTGCTGGTCGCGGAACACCAGAATGCCCAGCGGCAGGCGGTTCAACACCAGGGTCTCGCCGCTGAGGCTAATCAAGGCGCCACTTTGCGTGGGGCTGGATGTCGGAGTCGGAGGCGGGGCAGGGGGCGGCAGGCTGGATTCACCGACGCGATCATTGAGAATGCGCGACAGCTCGTCAAAATTGTAGCGCGACACGCGCTCGACGATCTCGGGATCGGTGGCTGGTGGCGTCGCAATCTCGGCAAGGGCGGCATTCAGACGTTGAGCGGCCTCGTCTGCCGCATCGGCATCAGCATCAGCCTGTGGCGCATCGCCTGCGGTTGCATCAACCGGAGCATCCAGTGCCTCCAGCGCCGCGAGATCCGCTTCGGCCTCTGTTTGCTCGCCCGGCTCGGCATTCTGCTCGGCGCTGGCATCGCGCTCGCCCGCCTGCAGCGATGCCCGCATGTCATCGCCGACCTGTTCAAGCTCGGTCACAGGCTCGCCCTTTGCGCCCGCTGGTCCGGCAAAAGTGTCATCGGCTGCGCTCAGCGGCGTATAGAGCGCCTCATCTGCTGCCAGCCTGTCCACCAACTGGCTCAACCGGCTGCCCGGTTGCGGAACTTCCGCGTCGGGCGCAGCAGTCGCCTCCGCCTCGGGCACATCGCTGCTGGCATCGACCTGGGGCGGCTCGTCTGCCGCTGGTGTGGTGACCGCGCTCAGCGCTGGTTCGGCGTCCTGCTCGGCGGCGCGCCAATTATCGAGCGCCCGCGCATAGGCGGTGTCGTCGGCTGCGGCGCGCGTCTCCGCACTCTGGGCGGGCGGTTGGTCCTGTGTCTCGGGCTCGGCCGTGACGTGATCGTCTTCGCCATCCCAGGCGGTAACATCCTGGCTGGCCGGTGTCTCGTCGGGCGCGTTGGACGATTCGGTGCTGACCGGCGGCTGGTCGGCAGTTGCAGTCTCTGGTGGCAATGCCGCGGTGTCGTCCTCCGCCGAGGCGCCTTCGTCTGGGCCGGCAGCCAGTATCGCGGCGTCGATCGGGTCAACGCCGACGATCAGCAGCACACTCTGACCATCCTGCCAGATCAGGGGCGTGGTGACGCAGGTCGCCGATGCCGGCTTCGCCCCGGCGAGAAATTGAATGCGCGCCAGGCTGCTGCGATCGGTCGAGCCCAGCCGGATATTGCGGGCGATCTGTCCCTTGATCGGCACGGCGGGCGACGCCAGCTTCAGCCCGTATTTTTTCAGCTTGGCGAGGAAAAGCTCGGCCGCCGGATTGTGCCAGAGCAATGTCTGCCCATCATGCGACCATAGCCAAGCCGGCCGCGTGTCTGCGGCATGCTGCAGCACACGGCGTGCAGTCGGCGATGTGGTCCAGTCAGCATTCATGAACTGCCGTCTTCTCCGTTCCGGGGGGCTGGCATCCGATTGTGCCATTCCGGCACAGTTGTGCCCGGAACCTTAAGCTTTCTTCAATATAGTGCGGGTCGCGCACGGTCCACAGCGGCACGCCGTCCCCCGCCCGGCTTCGCCCGGCATGGTTAAGCGCCATATCCTGTCAAACTGTGATGTGCAGGATCGCCTTGGGTGTTTCCCACCGTCCTGGTGGCCGATAAAATGCTTGGGAACTTGCGCAAATGGGTGCTTGTCATCCCCGATTTCTCGCCCTATGTTCCGCCCGCTGTCGGGATGCGGCTTCGCCCCACCCCTTGATAAGCTTTGCCGCCTTAGCTCAGTTGGTTAGAGCGCTAGATTGTGGATCTAGAGGTCCTCCGTTCAATCCGGAGAGGCGGTACCATTCTCCTCCAGTTCCCATCATTGCGACAAGCGCAGCGCTGCTAGCTCATTCGCGATTCTGGCAAATACCGACTTCAGCTGGCTTGGTGAGGTTGGTAGATGCGCGCGATCCGGCGACGAAGCACAATTGCGCAGCATGGTTTGCACCACCGTCGGGCTACTTTGTGAAACGGCGTCGGTTGACAACCCGATCGTGTAAACGACGATGCCTCTGGCCTTGGCGTTCTCGCAGGTCTGGGACGTACGCTCATTCATCTGATTCACAAGATTGCTGTTGGCGGTGCCCATTGGGCCCAGACGTGGGACCGATAGGCTGTCGTTGCGGGGCCAACCATACGCTGAATAGTAGCAACTGCCGGTGAGGTCAGTGATCTTGGGGTCACAGTAATTGGTCTGCCATCCGGTATGGGGGAGATTGTACGCGGTATTCTCACCGTCAGTCATGATGATCAGTACCTTGTTCGTGGCCTCTTCGTACTCAGAGCCCTCTGCGAACGGCTCCCCCGGCGACAAGGCTCGGAAGCCCCAGGCGGCGCCCTCATGGATGTTGGTGCCCCCCTCCGCCTGCATTGCCGTAATTTTGTTGATGACGCTGGCGGGATCATTGGTCAGCGGCAGGATGGCTTCGCGGGTGCAATCGGCATTCGGTCCTTTGGAAAATCCCGAACTAAAACTGGCGCCGCTATACTTGCAGACCCGCTCCAGCTTCTCGACCACGCTCAGCCCCTGTGGGTCGTACTGCACTGAACAAGTCCAGGTCCGTGTCCGATTGTAACGCGTTCCCCAGTTGTTGCTTGAAGTGCTTTCGTTCGTGCTGGGGGTATTGTTGCAGGTGCAGGTAGGGTTGGAGCCGGTATTTTTGCCGGTCAGGGTCCGGGTAGTGTTCGTGCTGCTGCAATTGCCATATTTGTAGCTGCAGGAATTTTCTGTCGTCACCACCACACAGGTTCCGGTTGCCTTGCAAGCGGCCGGTTCGTCGCTGATATAGCTTTGCCCACCGTAGCCATAGGGCAAATCCGGGGAAAACATTGGCACATACAGGGTTTTAGGATCGGCGCTGGTGGCAGGCGTGTCGTCGGTGTCGAGATAGCGATTTGGATCTAGCGGATCAGATTTCGTGTGCGGTCGTGCCTCGACACAGCCCCGCCAACGCTCATTCGCCAAATTGTTGAACAGCTCCAGCCGGTTCAGCGGACCGACGAACTCGGTACTGTCATCGTCATCAATATCGAAATTGTGCGCCGAGACGGGCGAGTTGCCAAGCTTGTCGATCCAGCTCTGCGTGGCGTTGCCCGGGCCTACATTGACGAACATCGTGAAGGGCACAACCCCCATCTTGACCTCTTCGACCTTGGTGGCCGCCGGCGCCTTTACACAGGAATTGGAGTTCGCTGGATCATCGATAACTTCTGAGTAGAACAGGGTGTTGGTCGCGCATTTTGCTGCCAGTTGCAGGTAGTCCATGCGGTTTTCTTTATCCATGGATCCGGAATTGTCCAAAACCATCATCACTTCCAGCGCCAGCTTCTTGCGCGTTGCCTGCGAGGTAATGCGCGCATTCATTTCGTGCACCCCCACCAGCGCCACGAATACCGTTGGCACGGTCATCTCCGCCTCAAGCGTCAGCGTGCCATTGACTACGTCCACCGTAGGCTCCACCAGGCCGGCGACCACCCCGTGCTCGCCGGCGAGCCGGTCCAGCATCAGGTCCTGCGCCCGCTTCTTGATGTCTCCAACGTCGATGGGGTTCTTGAAAATTTCCGGCTGCAGCGCCAGGGCCGCCGCGTCCAAGGCGATCTGGCCGCGATTGCGCATCTGCTGCAGCGACACATAATCGACCACCGCGCCACCCAACGCGACCAGCACGATGGCCATCAACCCGAAAATGGCAGCAAAGGCGCCGCGCTCGTCACGGCCAAAGCGACGGATTAGGCTAGGAAATTGACGCATGACAGTCACCCACGGGCTGGCCGCCCCCATTGAGGCGCGGCGCAGTGTCGCCAGAATTCGTTATGAAAGCACAACCACCTTGCTGTTAAGTTTCACACGATCGTAAAGATCGATGACGTCCGCATTGGTCATTCTGATGCAGCCTGAAGACACATTTTGCCCGATGCTCCACGGTTCCGTGGTGCCGTGAATGCGGTACAGCGTAGAGCCGATATAGAGCGCGCGCGCGCCCAGCGGATTGTTCGGACCCCCCACCATATGCCGCGGCAGATCGGGTCGCCGCTTCAGCATTTCAGCTGGCGGCGTCCAGCCCGGCCACTCCGCCTTGCGGGAAACCCGATGGGTGCCGCGCCACTCAAAACCTGATTTGGCCACGCCGATGCCATAGCGCAGCGCCCGCCCGTCACCGAGCACGAAATACAGAAAATGCGCCCGCGTATCGACCACCAGTGTGCCGCTGCGCTCCTTTGTCGGGTAGCTGACGACCTGACGCAGATACATCGGATCGACCGCCATATTGGCCTGCATGGCCAGGGCATGACGTGGCGTGGTCTGAGTAATGGTAATGCCGGGCGGTGGGGCAAACCGCCACCCCGGTTGCAGGCCCGCGCTCATTGCCGGCATGACCATTGCTCCACTCAGCAACAGCGCCAGTGCGCCCCTGATGGCGATTGTGTTTGCCATTATCCCACTCGCATTTTCGCCGCCGGCCCGTTGCCGGCATTGGGGGCGAACAGTGCGGCCAAATTTTCAATTTGCGGTGAACCGGCATAGTTAAGTCATTGATGGAGCTCATGGTTAGCGCATTCCTAATGCCTTGAGCTTCGGCGAGTTACTAGCTCACCGCCATGCCGAGCGGGGGCAACCGGCCGCGCAACAAGGTTCGTGACTGCGCAAAACGTCGCCGTCGCAGTTCCCATCGGCGGTTTTGCGGTTTAATCAGAGCCCTCCACGCGTCGATGAGGTTTGGCCAGCCATGTCAGTTAGCGACCAGTCCTCCGCATTGCCGCGTTGCCCCTGGGCAGGCGATGACGCGCTCTATCGCCACTACCATGATGCCGAATGGGGCCGCCCCGTGCTCAGCGATACCAGGCTGTTCGAGAAGATCTGTCTTGAGGGGTTCCAGTCGGGTCTGTCCTGGATCACCATCCTGCGGAAGCGCGAGCGCTTCCGCGCGGTGTTTCACGGCTTCGACATTGCCCGCATCGCCGCCATGGACGAGGCTGACATTGCCCGCCTCTTGACCGACCCCGGTATCATCCGCCATCGCGGCAAGATCGCCGCCACTATCAACAATGCTGCCCGCGCCCTCGAAATTCAGCGCGATTTCGGCTCGCTGGCCGCCTATTTCTGGGGTTTTGAGACCCGTCCCGAACACCGCCCCGATGATTTGAGCTGGGCCGCCCTGCGGCTGCTCGCCCAGACCGATGCGTCGCGCGCACTGAGCAAGGATTTGCGCCAGCGGGGCTTCAAGTTCGTCGGCCCCACCACTTGCTACGCCTTCATGCAGGCCATGGGTCTGGTCAATGATCACACCGAAGATTGCTTCTGCCGTGATGCGGTCGAAGCCGAGCGCGCAGCGCTGACCCGCCCAACTCCGCTGCGTCAGCGCCCGCCGCTCTAACCTGTTGCCATCGGGCAACATTCGCTACCAAGTGCGACATTCCACCACACGGCTTCTTGCGGCTCACTTTCGCGTGAGCTAGAAGCAGATTGTCCACAACAGCCAACCCAAGGGAGGCACTACATGACAGGCATGTTTGATCTCCATCTGGGTAAAGCCACCTGGCATTGCACCCGACGCTAATCGTCGGCTTTTGATGCCACCGGTCCAGGCGCGTTTCCTGCTTGTGACCACGGACACTCCCTAACCAGTACTGCATGATGTGTGGAATCCGGGTCGCTCGCGGTCCCGATTCACCCCATCAAATCCTCACCACAACAAAAAGGCCGGTCGCGTGTGCGTCCGGGCATCATCATGTCGCAAAACTCTATTCCAGAGGGCAGCATTGTGCTGCGCCTCGAATTCTCCATCGCCGATGCCGTGCAGCAGCGCGGTCTGCTCTCCGTCATTGGCACTGCCATCGCTGCCTGGTGGAATCGGCCGCGGATTCCCGACAATCTGTCCAATCATCTCCGGGCTGATATCGGCCTGCCGCCGGCGGACGATCCCCTCTTGTGGTATTCGGTGCCATCCGTCTCCGCAGTGCCCAGTCTCGACCGGCGGAGACGGCAATGATCTGCCATGGCGGTCGGGGCCCCCCCGGCCGCCAGCCCGGCCCCGCCGCTGTTGTTTCCGCCGGGCCAATCGTCTAACAACAGCCCGACCGAGCAGGACTGCCAAAATGACCGAAAAAATCAAGCTGATCGCCCCACGCCTACCGCGTGGCTTTGAAGACCGCACGCCCGGCGAAATCGCCGCCGTTGGCACCATGATCGACAAGATCAAGGCGGTTTACGAGCGCTATGGCTTTGACCCGGTGGAAACCCCGCTGTTCGAGTTCACCGAAACCCTCGGCAAGTTCCTGCCCGATACCGACCGGCCCAATGCCGGCGTGTTTTCCCTGCAGGATGATGACGAGCAGTGGATGAGCCTGCGCTACGATCTGACCGCGCCGCTCGCCCGCTATTTCGCCGAGAATTTCGAAACCCTGCCCAAGCCTTATCGCTCCTATCGCCAGGGCTATGTGTTCCGCAACGAAAAGCCCGGCCCCGGCCGCTTCCGCCAGTTCATGCAGTTTGACGCCGACACCGTCGGCGCCGCTAGCCCCGAGGCTGACGCTGAAATGTGCATGATGATGGCCGATGTCATGGACGCGCTCGGCTTGTCCGGCCAGTACATCGTCCGCGTCAACAATCGCAAGGTGCTGGATGGCGTCCTGGCCACCGCCGGGGTCACCACCGAGGAGCAAAAGCTCACCGTGCTGCGCGCCATCGACAAGCTCGACAAATTCGGTGTCGAGGGCGTCAAGCTGCTGCTCGGTGCCGGCCGCAAGGATGAAAGCGGCGACTTCACCAAAGGCGCCGGGCTTTCCCCGGACCAGATCGCGCCCCTGCTGGCCTATGTCGCCAGCGGCGACGTGACCGAGGGCATGGAAAAGGGCAGCAACGCCCATGTCGTGGCCACAATCAATGCCCTGGCGGGCTTGATCGGCGGCTCGGAGACCGGTCTCGAAGGCGTCAAGGAACTGGCGACCATTTTCGGCCTGGTTCAGGCCAGCGGTTTCGGTGATCGCGTGGTGCTCGATCCCTCGGTGGTGCGCGGCCTCGAATATTACACTGGCCCGGTTTTCGAGATCGAACTGACTTTCAAGGTGCAGAACGAAAAGGGCCAGGACGTGGTGTTCGGCTCGGTCGGTGGCGGCGGTCGTTATGATGGGCTGGTCTCGCGCTTCCGCCGTGAACCGGTCCCGGCCACCGGCTTTTCCATCGGCGTGTCGCGGCTGGCCAATGCCCTCAAGCTCACCGGCAATCTGCAGGCCGAGGAGCCTGTCGGCCCAGTCGTCGTGCTGGTCATGGACAAGGATCAGACCGCCGGCTACCAGGCCATGGTCGCCGAACTGCGCCGCGCCGGCATCCGTGCCGAAATGTTCCTCGGCAACACCAAGAATTTTGGCAAGCAGGTTGCCTATGCCGACAAGCGCAATGCCCCCGCAGTGATCATCGAGGGCAGCCAGGAGCGCGAACAGGGCATCTTGCAGGTCAAGGATCTGGTGGCCGGCAAGCTGGCCGCCGCCGCCATCACCGATAACGCCGAATGGAAAGCCGCCCGTCCCGGCCAGTTCGAAATCAAACGCGACGACCTGGTTTCAGCGATCCAAAATCTGCTGAGCCAGCCATGAGCGGCGCCGCGCTGCGCCGCGCCAATCTTGAGGCCCTGGTCGAGGCGCAGGGGGCTACCCGCGCCACGCCGCCACTCTTGCTGTCGGCCGATCCCTATTTTGATCTGGCCGGCGAGGAGTTCGGCCGTCGCCTGTTGCTGACCACCGATGCCACCGGCGCCGAGTATTGCCTGCGCCCCGATTTTACCCTCCCCATCGTCAAAGCCTACATTGAGAATGGTGTCGGCAAACCGGCGGCTTTCTCCTATCTCGGACCCATCTTTCGCCAGCGCGACACTGGCGCCGCCCAATTTGACCAGGCCGGCATCGAATTGCTGGCCCAGCCTGATGGCGATGTGGCGCTCGATCAGGTGCTGACCTTCGCCCGTGCCGCCTTGTCCATCTATGGCGTTGCTCCGCAATTTCGCCTCGGTGGTGTCGGTCTGTTCGAGGCGCTGCTGGCCCAGGCCGATATGCCCGATGCCTGGCGCCCGCGGATCCGCAACCGCTTTGGCCACACCGAGGCGCTCAACCGCCTGCTCACCCGGCTCGAAGCCGCGCCCGATCTGCCGCGCGAGGCCCAGCCCAGCCGCGATGAACTGGTCGAGGACGTCACCGCCCAGATGGTCGCCGCCGGCCTCAGCCTCTCGGACGGCCGCACGCCCGATGAAATTGCCGACCGCTATCTCGAACAGCAGGCGCTCGACGCCGCTCTTGTTCCGCCCGCCACGCTCAAACTGCTGCGCGACTATCTGGCGATTTCCGGGCCTGTGCTGCAGGCCCTGACTCAGATCGAGGCCCTCGCCGCCGGACATAGGCTGATGCTCGGTGCGCCCATTCGCGCCCTGCGCCGCCATCTCAATGGGCTGGGCGAAGCCAAAGTCAGCTTTGATGCCGGCTTCTCGCCCCGCCTCGATTATTACACCGGCATCGTCTTTGAGCTGACCGGTCAGAGTGGCGCCATCCTCGCCTCTGGCGGCCAGTATGATCGCCTGCTCGAACGCCTGGGCGCCACCGCCCCCATCGCCGCATCCGGCTGCTCGGTCTGGGTTGATCGTCTCGAAGCGGAGGTTGCGCCATGAGTGGCATTACCCTGGCCGTGCCCTCCAAGGGGCGCCTTGAAGAACTAACCCGCGACTGGTTTGCGTCCAAGGGCCTGACCATTACCCGCCCCGGTGGCGCGCGCTCCTATCTTGGCGCCATTGATGGCATGCCCGAAGTCACGGTGCGCTTCTTCCCGGCCTCCGAGATTGCCCGCGAACTGATCCGTGGCAGCATCGATGTCGGCGTCACCGGCCTCGATCTGATTCACGAAACCAGCGAAACCGGTCCCGCCAGCGTCTCGATCGCCAGCCGGCTCGGTTTTGGCCAGGCCGACTGCGTCGTTGCCGTGCCTGAAGCCTGGATCGATGTCACCCACATGCACGACCTGGCCGATGTCGCGTCCGATTTCCGCGCCCGGCATGGTCGCTGGCTGCGCATCGCCACCAAATACATCACCATCACCCGCCAGCATTTTGCCAGGGCCGGCATTGCCGAATACCGCACCGTGGAGAGCCTGGGCGCCACCGAGGCCGCGCCGGCGTCCGGTGTGGCCGATATCGTGGTCGACATCACCACCACCGGCTCGACCCTGGCAGCCAACGGCCTGCGCGTGCTCGAAGATGGTGTGATGCTCAAAAGCGAAGCCTGCCTGATCGTCTCGCGTACAGCTGGCTGGTCGCCGGAGCGTCGCGCGATCCGCGACCAGATGCTGTCCCGCCTCGGCGTGACCGCCGAAGTCTGACGGACCCATCCGTGCCCAATGGGAGATTGCCATGGCAAGCCGATTCACGGCACACCTGACTTGCAGCGGACCGGGGGGATGATTTGGCTGATCAACTTGAACTGACCATCCTGATGCCATGCCTCAATGAGGCCGAGACTCTGGCAACCTGCATCGCCAAGGCTCGCAGCTTCCTGGCGTCCAGTGGCATCGCTGGCGAGGTGCTCATCGCCGACAATGGCTCGACCGACGGCTCGCGCGAAATCGCCGAAGCGGCCGGTGCCATCGTCGTGGCGATCGAGCAGCGCGGCTATGGGGCGGCACTGGCGGGCGGCATCGAGGCGGCGCGCGGGCGTTACGTCATCATGGGCGATGCTGACGACAGCTATGATTTCTCCCGGCTCGACGCCTTTGTCGCCCAATTGCGCGCAGGGGCCGATCTGGTGATGGGCAACCGGTTCGCCGGCGGCATTGCCCCTGGCGCCATGCCCTGGCTGCACCGATTTGTGGGCAACCCGGTGCTTAGCTCACTGGGGCGTCTGTTCTTCCGCACACCGATTGGCGATTTCCACTGCGGTCTGCGCGGCTTCTCGCGCGACGCCATTCTGCGGTTGAACCTGCGCACCACCGGCATGGAGTTCGCCTCGGAAATGGTGGTCAAGGCCACGCTGTCCCAGTTCGACGTGCGTGAAGTGCCCACCAAACTGGCCAAGGATGGCCGCTCGCGCCCGCCCCACTTGCGCTCGTTTCGCGATGGCTGGCGGCATCTGCGTTTTCTGTTGCTGTTTTCGCCGCGCTGGCTGTTCTTGTATCCCGGCATTGCCCTGCTGTGGGTTGGCCTGGTCGTTGGTGCAATCCTGCTGCCCGGTCCGGTGCGGCTGGGCGGTGTCAGTTTTGACGTCCACACCTTTCTGGTGGCGGCGCTTTGCGTAATTGTGGGGCTGCAGTCGATCTCCTTTGCCGTCATCGGTCGTCGTTTTGCTTCCCGCTACGGCTTCATTCCGCGCTCCGATACCTATGACCGGCTGCTTGAGGCGCTGACCCTGGAGCGCATCCTGCTGGTTGCCATTCTGCTCATGCTGACGGGCTTTGCGGCGCTGGTCTGGGGAGTTGGCGAATGGGCGGCCCGCGATTTTGGCGCCCTCAACGCCAGCAGGACCATGCGCCCGGTCATCCTCGCCATGACAGCGCTGGTCTCGGGGTTCCAAATGATGATGAGCGGCTTCATGTCCTCCATGATCAATATCCCGATCTATGAACGCCGCCTCGCCGAAGTCGCTACCCCCAGTGCTTCCCAGCAACGCCATCGCGAGATGGATCGGACCTGATCTTCTATGCTTGATCCCATGATCCTGCTGGCCCTGGCCGGTGTCGGCCTGCTGGCCGGATTTGTTGATGCCATTGCCGGGGGTGGCGGCATGATCGCGCTGCCCGCGCTGCTGTCAGTGGGTCTGCCGCCGGTCGCCGCGCTCGCCACCAACAAGCTGCAATCGGTGTTCGGCACCGGCATGGCCGCCTATACCTATTGGCGCCGCGGTTTCATCAATCTGCCCGCGCTGGTACCGGCCATTGCGCTGACCTATGCCGGCAGCTTCTGTGGCGCGCTGATCGTCAAGCAGATTGATACCAGCCTGCTCAATGTCGCCGTACCAATCGCGCTGATCGCCATTGCGCTCTATTTTCTGTTCGCGCCCAACCTGTCCGATGCCGACAAGGCAGCCCGCTTGCCATTCCACCGTTTCGTGCCGCTGCTGGGCTTTGCCGTCGGCTTCTACGATGGTGTTTTTGGCCCCGGCACTGGCTCGTTCTTCACCATTGGCTTTGTCATGCTGTTCGGGCTGGGTCTCACCCGCGCCGCCGGCAATACCAAGATCCTCAATGTCACCTCCAACCTGGCGGCATTGACCATCTTCATCACTGCTGGCGACGTGGTCTGGCCGGCCGCACTGGCCATGGCCATCGGGCAATTGCTGGGCGGCTATATCGGCGCCCATACCGGCATCCGCTATGGCGCCCGGCTGATCCGGCCGCTGGTGGTGGTGGTTTCCATCGCGTTGGCGCTGCGCCTGTTGTTTTTCCGCTAGGGCAGGGGTCAGGCCTCGCTTAGGCCCGCCGCCGCGCGCAGTGCAGCATTGATGCGGTCCTGCCAGCCGGGACCGTCGTCCTGAAAATGCTCCAGCACCGCGCGATCGAGCCGCAGGGTCACCATTTCCTTGCCCTCGGGCACGCTCTTGGCCTTGGCCGGCGCCTCCACCGGTTTGCTGGTGGCGGCTTTGAAGGCAGCTTCCGCCTGGTCCATGGCACTGCCTGTGCGTCTTGGTGGTCGCATCGAATCGTCCCTCCGGTTCGCGCCATGTTATCCCCGCAACCGCGCGCGGATACAATAAGCGGCAGCTTGGTGCCCTTGAGTACCGGGAGGCGGTACCAAAAAGAAAGGCACGGTGTTTCCACCGTGCCTTTCCTGAGAAGTCCGTGACTGGGAAGTAACGAACTTCTAAGTCTTGGTGAGGCTGGACTAGAAGTCCATGCCGCCCATGCCGCCCATGCCGCCGCCGCCGCCGGGCATTGCCGGTGCTGCGTCCTTGGGAGCCTCGACGATGAGGGCTTCGGTGGTGATCAGCAGCGAAGCAACCGAAGCGGCATCCTGCAGCGCGTGCCGCACGACCTTGACCGGATCGATGACACCCATGGTGATCATGTCACCATATTCACCCGTTGCGGCATTGTAGCCGAAGCTGACCGAGGAGTTTTCGAGGATCTTGCCGACTACGACGGAGCCTTCGGCACCGGCATTGTTGGCGATCGTGCGAACAGGTTCCTGCAGCGCGCGCTTGACGATGGCAATGCCCGCGTCCTGATCGGCATTGGCGCCCTTGACCTTCATGGCGCTCGAAGCCCGCAGCAGCGCAACGCCACCACCGGCTACAATGCCTTCTTCAACAGCAGCGCGGGTAGCGTTCAGCGCGTCGTCGACGCGGTCCTTGCGCTCCTTGACTTCGACTTCCGTCGAGCCGCCAACCTTGATCACTGCAACGCCACCGGCCAGCTTGGCCAGACGTTCCTGAAGCTTTTCCTTGTCGTAGTCCGAAGTGGTTTCTTCGATCTGCGCCTTGATCTGGCCAACACGACCCTGGATGTCTTCCTTGGTGCCAGCGCCATCAACGATAGTGGTGGTTTCCTTGGTGATTTCAACGCGCTTGGCAGTGCCCAGCATGTCGATGGTCACGTTCTCGAGCTTGATGCCGAGATCTTCGGAGATCACCTGGCCACCGGTCAGGATGGCGATGTCTTCGAGCATTGCCTTGCGGCGATCGCCGAAGCCAGGCGCCTTAACAGCAGCAACCTTGAGGCCGCCACGCAGGCGGTTGACGACCAAGGTGGCCAGTGCTTCGCCATCAATGTCTTCAGCAATGATCAGCAGTGGACGCTGGCTCTGCACAACCGATTCCAGGATCGGCAGCATGGCCTGCAGATTGCTGAGCTTCTTCTCGTGTAGCAGGATGACGGGATCTTCGAGAACCGCCGTCATCTTCTCGGCATTGGTCACGAAGTAGGGCGACAGGTAGCCGCGGTCGAACTGCATGCCTTCGACGACTTCAAGTTCGGTCTCGGCGGTCTTGGCTTCTTCGACGGTGATGACACCCTCATTGCCGACCTTCTGCATGGCTTCAGCAATCATCTCGCCGATAGCGGTTTCGCCATTGGCCGAAATGGTGCCGACCTGGGCAACTTCGCTCGATGACTTGATCTTTGACGAAGCGGTCTTCAGCGAAGCCACAACTTCTTCGACAGCCATGTCGATGCCGCGCTTGAGGTCCATCGGGTTGAAGCCGGCGGCAACTGCCTTGACGCCTTCAACAACGATAGCCTGACCGAGCACGGTCGCGGTGGTGGTGCCGTCACCGGCAACGTCATTGGTCTTGGAAGCGACCGAACGCAGCAACTGTGCGCCCAGGTTTTCGAAGCGGTCTTCCAGTTCGATTTCCTTGGCGACGGTTACGCCGTCCTTGGTGATGCGCGGTGCGCCGAACGACTTTTCGATAACGACGTTACGACCCTTGGGGCCGAGCGTTACCTTGACCGCATTGGCCAGGATGTTGACGCCGCGCAGCATTTTGTCGCGTGCGTCGGTGGAGAACTTTACTTCTTTGGCAGCCATGTGAGGCGCTCCTTGGAATGGGTTGAGAAGGAATGGGCGTGAAGCGGTTTAAGCTTCGATGATGCCCATGATGTCGCTTTCCTTCATGATCAACAGCTCTTCGTCGTTGACCTTGACTTCGGTGCCGCTCCACTTGCCGAACAGCACGCGGTCGCCTGCCTTGACGTCCAGCGCCGTGATTTTACCGTTGTCATCGCGAGCGCCTGGGCCCACGGCAACGATTACGCCCTCGGAGGGCTTTTCCTTGGCGGTGTCGGGGATGATGATCCCGCCTTTGGTCTTTTCTTCGCCATCGAGGCGGCGGACGACCACGCGGTCGTGCAGAGGACGGAAGCCCATGATTTGCTCCTATAGCAGCATTTTGAATGCAATATCTCGACTGTTAGCACTCACAGATGGAGAGTGCTAACAGGTGTCGGGGATATAGGATTGCGGCTGCGGAGAGTCAAGCGCGTGTGAACCTTGCAGCCCGTCAAACGTTGCTTGTATTCAACCGGCAATAATCTGAATGGCAGGTAATTATGACGCGTCAATGTCTCGACAAGGATATCAAGATCACCCCGGTCCAGGGCCGCGTGCACGTTTTCTTCGACCAGGCCGAGATCGGCAGCTCCATCAACGCCCTGCAGCTCGACGAGCCCGGCGCGCCCCTGCGCATTTATTTTCCGCGCAGCGACATCCAGCCCGGTATTCTCGAAGAAACCGAGACCCGGACCCAGTGTCCTTACAAGGGTGAAGCATGGTACTGCACCATCAAGACCTTGACCGCCACCGGTGTTGACCAAGTCTGGTACTATCCCGATCCGTGTCCCTTGGTGGAGCCCATCCGCGACATGCTCGCCTTTTGGGGCGATGGGATCGAGATACGCCACTCCGTAGTTTGATCACCGCAATGTAGCGACGATACATGGCGGGACTGTAACTTTTTCTTCCAGCCCCTTCCAAGCCCGGCAAAGCTAAGCCATAAGGCTGTCATGACCCAGAACAACACTCTTCAGATCAAGCTGAGCCTCAAGGGCGGCAGCGGCCCCAATGCCAACTGGCACTGGGAAATTCACGACGCCACCGGCAAGGTGGTCAAGACTGGCAGCGCTGTCGGACCAGAGCACAAGGCTTTCACGACCGCGCGCATTGCCAAGGAAAAGCTGGAAGCGGCCAAGAGCTGATTTCCTGCCCGGCGCGCCATAACCTGCTGCGCCGGGCATAATTTACGCCTTGTTTCCAGCCACGAGCCAATGGTGCCCCCTCCAGCGCCCGCCACCAAAGCCAATCCTGAGCGCGATGCGGCAGATCCGTTTCGCGGCATCCTGCTCAAGGTGCTCTCGGTGGTCAGCTTTGTGGTCATGGCGACGCTGCTCAAGGCAACCCAGACCATTCCCGCCGGCGAACTGGTCTTCTTCCGCTGTGTTTTTGCCATTGTGCCCGTCCTGGCCTATCTGGTCTGGAAGCGGCAATTGCACACTGCACTGCGCACCAGCAATCCCATGGGCCATGTCGTGCGCTCCTTTATCGGGGTCACCTCCATGGGTCTGGGCTTTTTTGCGCTGACTCGCCTGCCGCTGCCTGAAACCACCGCCATCGGCTACGCTTCGCCGCTGCTTATCGTGGTGTTCAGCGCTCTGCTGCTCAAGGAACGCGTACAACTGTTTCGCTGGTCGGCCGTGCTGATCGGTCTGGTGGGAGTGGTGATCATTCTCTGGCCGCGCCTGACCCTGTTTTCTGGTGGTGCGCCTTTGGGCAACGAGGAAACCGTCGGTGCGGTGGCGGCTCTGGGGGCCGCAGTCATGTCGGCCTTTGCCATGATGCAGGTGCGCCATCTGGTACAGACCGAGCGCACCGAAACCATCGTCATTTACTTCTTCATCTGTGCCAGCCTGATCTCGCTGCTGACCATGCCGTTCGGTTGGCTGATGCCAACGCCGGAACAAAGCGTGCTGCTGATCGGTGCAGGGTTCGCCGGCGGGGTTGGCCAGCTCCTGCTCACATCGTGTTACCGCTACGCCGATATGTCGGTGATCGCACCTTTCGAATATGTCTCGCTGATTCTGACCATTATCATCGGCCTGCTGGTGTTTGCCGACGTGCCAACGCTGAGTATGATTGCTGGCGCACTGATTATTGTCGCCTCGGGCATCGCGGTGATCATGCGTGAGCACTATCTGGGGCTTGATCGTGCCAGGGCCCGCGCTGCCGCCACGCCCTGATCGCTCCTGGATTTTAGCTGGCTGAGGCCAGTTCCGCCCAGCCCTGCCGTTTGCGGTAGATCGTGGACGGGCTGATCTCGAGTGCCGCTGCAGCCAAAGAAACATTGCCGCCAAAACTAGCGATCGCGTCTTCAATGATGCGCTGTTCCTGCTGCCACATCGGCAGAATGGCGGGCCGTCTTTCCTCGCGTGGCGCTAATTCGGGCACCCGGGACATGCCACTTGTCTCGATATCGGCCGCGCCGAGCATCTCCGCCGTGATCTCCCCGCCATCAAACATCACGACCAGACGGCGCACCAGGTTTTGCAGCTGGCGCACATTGCCAGGCCATTCGGCGGCCGACAGCATATTGCCGACCTCAAACGAATAGCCGGTGAAGCGCTTGTGTTCCTCGGCGGCATAGCGGGCCAGGAAATGGCGCGCCAGCACCATGATATCGGTGGGTCGCTGGCGCAGCGGTGGCAGATGGATGGGCAGCACATGCAGCCGGTAGAACAGATCCTCGCGGAATTTCTTTTCAGCGATCAACTGCATCGGATTGCGATTGGTGGCGCAGATCACCCGTACATCGACCCGCCGCACCGCTCCTTCGCCGACGCGGCTCAGCATGCCGGTCTGCAGGAATCGCAGCAATTTCGCCTGCAGGGACAAGTCCATTTCCCCGATCTCATCGAGAAACAGCGTGCCGCCATCTGCCAGTTCAGCCGCGCCCTTGCGATCTTCATGCGCGCCGGTGAAGGCGCCACGGGCCACCCCGAACAATTCGCTTTCCATCAGATCGCGCGGAATGGCGGCGCAATTGATCGCGACCAGCCGCTTGCCGGCGCGATGGCCCATCTCGTGCAGCGCTTCGGCGCAAACATCCTTGCCCGTGCCGCTTTCCCCGGTGATGAACACCGGCGCCGACGACGTCGAGATGCGCCCGATCTGCTCATAGACAAACTGCATGGCGCTTGAGGCGCCGATAAACCCGCCGAAATTGCTCGTACCCGCTTTGCCGCGGGCCTCAATGCCCAGCGAATGACACTTGCCGTGCCGCTGCGCCAGTTCGCCGATACGGGCAGCCATGCTGGGCCCGTTGATGGGCTTGGCCACATAATCATGCGCGCCGGCCCGCATGGCGCCCACTGCCGCCGATACCGAAACGCCATCCGACAGTGCCACCAGCAGCGCGCCCTGGGCCAGCCGGACCAGCCGCAATACCGCGTCATCGCTATGGCGTGCCAGATCGTCCAGACTCGATAGATCGGCCAGGACGATGTCAAAGCTGGTTTCGCGCAGCAGCGCTGCTGCCGGCTCGCCCCCCGCAACCACCGTGATGCTGGTGTTTGGTTCAAGGTATTGCGCCAGCGTCTCGGCCACCAATTGGGCCTGCGCCTGGTCGCGCTCGATCAGCATCAGCCGGCCGCTGGCATTGCTGTCGCTTCGATTCTGCATCGCCATGCGGCCCGGTCCTCGCGGTTGGATCTATTTGAGTTCCGGTGGTGCGGCGCCCGCAGCTTTTCCGGTGTTGATCCAATTGTTTCCTAACAGGGTAAATTTTCCGTTCCAGAATTCAGCCAATGATTATTGTATTGGGCTTGATCGGAGTAGTTGCAGTCGATTAAGTCACGCCCATGCAAAAGGATTCTGACCCGCCCGATTTCAATCCAATGTCTCGCGGCGTCGCCCAGTCTGGTGTGCGCATTACCAATGAGCGCGCGGTATTGACCTTGCTCGAGCAAAATCCCGGCGCATCCAATGCTGATCTTGCACGCCTGTCCGGTCTTGGCCCGCAAACCACATCGCGAATCATCGCCGAGCTGGAATCACGCGGCCTGGTTATTCGCGGCGACGTGCTGCGGGGCCGCCGTGGCCAGCCCGCCACGCCGCTTTTCGTCAACCCCCAGGGTGCCGTGGCAATCGGCATCGAGATCGGCTGGCGACATTTTGAAGTGCTGGTGGTGGAACTGTCGGGCAAAACACTGGCCAGCGTCCGCCGCAGTTACCCCTGGCCTGACGCCCGCACCATATTTTCCGAGATCGCTGCCGAAGTGGCCACCATCCGCTCCGGCTTGACTGAATTGCAGCAATCACGCCTGGCTGGTATCGGCGTCGCTAGCCCCTCTCATATCGGGCGCAATATCGACCTGCTGGATGCACCCCAAGAGCAGGCCGCCTTGTGGCACGACCTCAATCTGGTCGAGCGCCTGGCGCAGGAAACCGACGTCTCCGTGCAGTGGTTCAATGATGGCAATGCGGCCTGCTGGTCTGAATTGGTAGCGCGTTCCACCCAGCGCCCCCAGGCGTTCGCCTATTTTCAGGTGGGGGCATTCGTCGGTGGCGGCTTGGTCGCGAATGGAGAACTGTGGGAGGGCAATGGTCATGCGGCCAATCTGGGCTCGATCTTGGTTTGTGACGAGGAGGGTAACCCCACCTATGTCCATCTGCTCGCCTCGATAGTGGCGCTGCAGCGTTTGCTGACCAGCGCCGGTCGGGAGGTGCCCAATGGCAGCCCGTTCAACTGGGATTGGGATGCGCTGGAGCCAGTCGCCACCCAGTGGCTGGATACCGCCGGCAGGGCGCTGGCCGCCGCCATTGTCAACGCTGGTGCGGTGATCGAGCTGGATCATGCCACTATTGACGGGGCGATGCCGCGGGCGATTGTGGCGCGCCTGATCGACCGCGTCGAATACTATTTGGCGAACCTGCCAACCCTCACCACCGACCACCCCACCATTCAGATGGGGCAAATGGGCGCCTCGGCGGCTTCCACTGGCGCGGCGCAATTGGTGTTGTTCCAGCGCTACTTCTCGCGCGCCTGGAAGCTGTTTTCCACCTGAGCGGGCGCAATTAGCCTTGGGAAGAGCCGGCACGCGGCTTTTGCCGCCCTCGGCGCGATGCTAAGAGGGGAAGCCGAATCCCGGCAGATTTACAGGGTTCATAGGTCCGCGCGTGCAGGCACTGGTCTATACGTTCATCGCCCTTTCCGCAGCTGGCGTCGGTGCCGCTGCCTATTTTGGGCTGACGTTCACGCCTGCGGAAGCAATTCTTGCCGCCGTGGTCTTCGGCTGCGTCTGTGTTGTGCTGATGGAACGCAAGCTGCGCCAGCGCGCCGAAAACCGCCTGGAGCGAGCGATAGAGGATCTTTCCCGCCTGCTCGCCACCGATGCCCAGGCCGGTGCGGTGCTCGGTCAACGCATCAATGCCATGGCCGATATTGATGCCGAGCAGCGCCTTGAAGGCGTGGAGGCCGATATTTCCGTGCTGGGTACGGTAATCCGCCAGGTGGCCGAGGCTGTCTCCGAAATCGAGGACCGGGTCACCAAACCACAGCTCGACGGGCGCGATCGGATGCTTGCCGCTGCGGCAGTTCCACCCGCACCGGCGCGTGAACCCGATCCTGGCATTCCGGTTGAGATGGTGCGCCAGGCGCTGGCCGAAGGCCGCTTGATCTTTCATGTCCAGCCCGTGGTGACTCTGCCGCAGCGACGGCCGCAGGGCTATGATCTGGTGCCGCGCCTCAAGCTTGAGGGTGGCGATATTGCCGATAGCGCCGACTTCATGCCGCGCACGGGTGGCCCTGATGTGCTGCGTCATATCGAAGGACTCGCGCTGGCGGAGGCCATTACCATTGGCCGCCGCGCCCGTTCCAGCGGCCAACCCATCCGGCTCTACATTCCGCTTTCGCGCGCCACGCTTGGCGATTCTGCAGCGTCCGAGCAATTGCTGGCGTCACTTGAAGCCAACCGGGCGATTGCCGAGGGGCTGATCTTTGCCATCAGCGGGACCGATTGGCACGCGATGGCAAGTGGAGAACGGGCCATCGCCGACGCTGTCGCCCGCAAGGGTGCTGGATTCTCCCTGGTCAACGTGACATCGCTCCGCATTGATGTTGCCGAGCTGGCCGACCACAATGTCCGTTCCCTGCGCATCGATGCGGCCCGTTTTATCGAATCTCCCGAGAGCTTTACCGATTTCCACGCCTCTGACATTGCCGACTATGTGGCGCGTTTCGAGGTCGTCCTGCTCGCCACCGGCATTACCAATGAACGCCAGATCATCGAACTGCTCGATGACGGCATTGCCTTGGCTCAGGGGCCCTACATCGCCGCGCCTGGACCCGTCCGCCCCGATCTTGTGGTCGATGTTGGCCGACCCGCGCGCCCACAACTGCGCCGTGCTGAACTTTGAGCCGATACTGACTGGCGCGTGGCGCTTGCGCGCCTCAGAATCGTCCGCTCCCGCCAAACCCACGCTGCGAGCTACGCCAGCCAGACGAAGCGCCGTTTCGGTATTCCAGCATGGTTGTGATACCCACTCATTTGTGGTTTTCCCTTGATCCCGAAGGGCAAGCTGCCACATAGAAACCCTCAACTCTGCCCGCATCGGACCTTCGCGATGACCAGCCCGCTACCCTCGATCTCCGGCCTTGCCGATCTCACCGGCCGCTATGATGCCGTGCTGAGTGATGTATGGGGGGTCGTGCATAACGGCGTGGCGGCCTTCCCCAGCGCTGTCGACGCGCTGGTGCAGTTCCGCAAGGCAGGCGGCAAGGTGATCTTCATCACCAATGCCCCGCGCCCCTCTGGCCCCTTGATCGCCATGCTCGATCGGCTCGGCGTGGGGCGCGAAAGCTATGACGCCATCGTGTCGTCAGGTGATGCCACCCGCGTCATGATCGGCAAATACTCCGGCCGCGCCATCCACCATGTCGGCCCGCCCACCGAGGATGATGCGCTCTATGAGGGGCTCAATGTGCGCCGCGCCGGCCCGGAAGAAGCCGAAGTCGTGGTCGTTACCGATCTCGATACCGATGATGACACCCCCGAAATGTATCGTGAGCGCGCCCGGCTCTGGCTGGCCCGCAAACTGCCCATGATCTGTGCCAACCCCGACCGTGTCGTCGAACACGGTGACAAGATCATCTATTGCGGCGGCGCCCTGGGTGATCTCTACGCGGCCATGGGGGGCATGGTGCTGATGGCAGGCAAACCATATCGGCCCATCTATGAGGAGGCCTTTCGGCTCGCCGAAGTGGCGGCTGGCAAACAGCTGGACCGATCGCGCGTCCTGGCGATCGGCGATAGCGTCCGCACCGATGCGACCGGTGCTGCGCAGTTCGGGCTCGATTTGCTGTTTGTCACCGGCTCGATTCACGCCGCCGAACTTGATGCCTTCGGCAAGCCCGACCCGCAGGCCATCGCCGATCTGGTGGCGCCGAGCGGGGCGCGCCTGGCCGGCTTCCTGCCGCGCTTGACCTGGTAGTGTCGATGAGTGGGTTCGTGCGGCTATCCAGCCTTGATGCCGTGCCGGCAAAGTTGCGTGGCGCCTATGTGGCCATCGGCAATTTTGACGGCTTTCATCGTGGTCACCAGATGGTGCTGTCCACGCTCAAGGCCAGGGCCAGGGCGGCTGGCGTCCCGGCCATGGTGCTGACGTTCGAGCCGCATCCGCGCGACGTCTTCGCGCCGTCTCCATTCATGTTCCGGCTCACCGAAGGCGATGCCAAGGCCCGGCTTGCCGAGGCCTTTGGGCTCGACGCCATCGCCATCCTCAACTTTGACTGGGACTTTTCTCAGATCGAAGCGGAAGACTTCGTCTCGCGCTTCCTCGTTGGGGCCTTGGGTGTCACCGGCGTTATTGTCGGTGCTGATTTTCATTTTGGCCGCCAGCGCCGTGGCACGCCCGACTTCCTCAAGGCCGCCGGCAATGCCAATGGCTTCGTGGTCAAGACCCTCGATCTGATGGATGAGGGCGACGAGGTCATCTCATCCTCACGCATCCGCGCCGCCCTGTCCGAAGGCGCCATCAGTGCGGCCAATCGGCTGCTCGGCTACCACTGGTTTTTCGATGGTTGTGTCGTCAAGGGCGACCAGCGGGGCAGGGAGCTTGGCTATCCCACCGCCAATACCATGACCCATGCCAGCTTCCAGCTGGCCCAGGGCGTCTATGCCGTCCGCGCCAAGGTCGGCGGGCGCGTGTTTGATGGCGTCTCCGGCTTCGGCAAGCCGATGTTCAACAATCAGCGCCCACCCTTTGAGACCCATCTGTTTGATTTCGATGAGGACATTTACGGGCAAACCATTTCGGTCGCCCTGATCGGCCATATTCGTGGCCAGGAAGTGTTTTCCGGTCTCGATGGACTGATTGCCGCCATGGACCGCGACAGCGCCAAGGCGCGACAGCTGATTAGCACCGCGCGTCCAATCGGCGCGCTCGACAGTAAACTTGGCTTCATCGGCTGATCGTTACCACCTCAGCTGTCCCAAATCAGCCTTTGCCCCTTGGCCCCTGCCTTGCTAAAAGGCAGCCAAAATCTCCAGCATGATTGCCGTTTCCCATGACCGATACCGTCACAGGCGCCGCCGAAACCGATTATTCGGCTACCCTTTTCCTGCCCGAGACTAATTTCCCGATGCGCGCGGGCCTGCCCCAGCGCGAGCCCGAATGGCTCAAGCGTTGGGAAGCAATGGACATTTATGCGCTGCAACGCAAACAGGCCAAGGATCGGCCGCTCTTTACCATTCACGATGGCCCTCCCTACGCCAACGGCAACATCCATATCGGTCACGCGCTCAACAAGACCCTCAAGGATCTGGTGAGCCGCTCCATGCAGATGCTCGGCTTCAACTCAGCCTATGTGCCGGGCTGGGATTGTCATGGCCTGCCGATCGAGTGGAAAATCGAGGAACAGTACCGCGCCAAGGGCAAGGACAAGAACGATGTTCCCGTCGTCGAATTCCGCCAGGAATGCCGCACCTTTGCCGAGCAATGGGTCGATGTGCAGCGCGAGGAATTCAAGCGCCTCGGCATCCTCGGTGAGTGGGACAATCCCTATCTCACCATGAGCTTTGACGCCGAGGCCCAGATCGCCCGCGAACTGATGCAGGTCTCGATGAGCGGTCAGCTCTATCGCGGCTCCAAGCCCGTCATGTGGTCGGTGGTGGAACGCACCGCGCTGGCCGAAGCCGAAATCGAATATGCCGACTACGAGAGCGATACGATCTGGGTGAAGTTCCCGGTCCATTCTGGCGGTGGCGACATCAACTCCGGGGCCTTCCACGACCTGAACGCCTCAGTCGTGATCTGGACCACCACGCCGTGGACCATCCCGGCCAACCGCGCCATCAGCTTCTCGTCAAAGATCAGCTATGGCCTCTACGAGATCACCAAGGCGCCCGAGGGCAATTGGGCTTCGACGGGCGAAAAATACATCCTCGCCGACAATCTCGCCGCCGAAACCTTTGCCAAGGCCAAGGTCGAGGAATTTGCGCGCATCGGCGACGTCGATCCGGCTCGCATCACCTCATGCTTCCACCCGCTGCGCGGGCTCGGCGGCGGCTACGAGTTCGAAGTCCCGCTCCTCGATGGCGATCACGTCACCGATGACGCCGGCACCGGTTTCGTCCATACCGCACCCGGCCATGGCCTCGACGACTTTGAAATCTGGATGAATTCGACGCGCCTGCTGGCCGAAAAGGGCATCTCCACCGAGGTTCCCTATGTCGTCGGCGACGACGGCTTCTATACCAGGGACGCCCCCGGTCTCGGCCCCGATGCCGAGGGCGGTCCCGCCCGCGTCATCGACGATAACGGCAAGAAGGGTGACGCCAATAACCGTGTCATCGCCGCGCTTGCCGAGCGCAACGCCATGGTGGCCCGTGGTCGCGTCAAGCATCAATACCCCCATTCATGGCGCTCGAAAAAGCCGGTGATCTTCCGCAACACCCCGCAATGGTTCGTCTATATGGACCGCGATATCGAGGGCACTGCTGGCGACACCCTGCGCCACCGCGCGCTCAATGCCATCGACGCCACCAAATTCTACCCTGCTGCCGGCCAGAACCGCCTGCGCGCCATGATCGCCGATCGCCCCGATTGGGTGCTCAGCCGCCAGCGCGCCTGGGGCGTGCCGATCACTGTTTTCGTCAACAAGGCCACGAAAGAAATCCTCAAGGACGCAGTGGTCAATCATCGCATTGCCGACGCCTTTGAGGTCGAGGGTGCCGACGCCTGGTACAAGGACGGCGCCGCCCAGCGCTTCCTCGGCGATGCCTATGCCGCCGACGACTACGAAATGATCCGTGACGTGCTCGACGTCTGGTTCGACTCGGGCACCACCCACGCCTGGGTGCTGCGCAACAAGCAGAAATGGCCGCATCTGAAATTCCCGGCCTCGATGTATCTCGAAGGCAGTGATCAGCACCGCGGCTGGTTCCATTCGAGCCTGCTCGAAAGCTGCGCCACCAATGGCTTTGCCCCCTATGAGAGCGTGTTGACGCATGGCTTCACCATGGATGGCGAAGGCCGCAAGATGAGCAAGTCGCTGGGCAATACCGTTGCCCCGCAGGATATCATCAAGCAGTATGGCGCCGATATCCTGCGCCTCTGGGTCGCCTCGACCGATTATCAGGAAGATCAGCGCCTCGGTAAGGAAGTCATCCAGACCACGGTCGACAGCTACCGCAAGCTGCGCAATACGCTGCGCTGGCTGCTCGGCAATCTGGCGCATTACCAGCCCGACGATGCGGTCGAGCCCGGCGATATGCCCGAGCTCGAACAGGTCATCCTGCATCGTCTGGCCCAGCTCGATGGCCAGGTGCGCGGCGCCTACAAGGAATACGACTATCGCAAGATCGTCACGCTGCTGACCAATTTCATGAACATCGAGCTGAGCGCCTTCTACTTCGACATCCGCAAGGATGCGCTCTATTGCGAGCCGATCTCCTCGATCAAGCGCAAGTCGGCGCTGACCGTACTGAACCATCTGTTCGATTGCCTGACCGCCTGGCTGGCCCCCATCCTGGTGTTCACCATGGAAGAAGTCTGGCTCGAGCGGCACCCCGGCGAGGGTTCCTCGGTCCATCTGCGCCTGTTCCCCGAAGTCCCCTCTGACTGGCTCCATGCTGAACTGGCCGCCAAGTGGCAGTTGATCCGCACTGTCCGCCGCGTGGTCACCGGGTCGCTGGAGATCGAGCGTCGCGAAAAGCGCATCGGCTCCTCGCTGGAAGCAGCGCCAAAGGTCTTCATCGCCGACCCCCGCTATCTGACGGCGCTTGAGGGCCAGGATCTGGCTGAAATCGCCATCACCTCCGCCATTTCGATCGAGACTGCCGAAGGCCCCGCCGAGGCCTTCCGTCTCGACGACGTCGCCGGCATTGCGGTGCTGCCCGGCCTGGCGCAAGGCAAACGTTGTGCCCGCTCCTGGCGGGTGCTGCCCGAGGTCGGTTCTGATCCGGACTACCCCGATGTATCGCCGCGCGACGCCCAGGCCCTGCGCGAACGCACTGCCGCCGGGCTTTGAAGCAGGAGCCGTAGGCTCCATCGCCCTCTCCCCCTGTGGGAGAGGGTGCCCGAAGGGCGGGGGAGGGGCTTGCATCCATCGCTGACCTTTCATCCGGCGCTGGGCGCCATCTTCTCCCGCAAGGGGAGACGGCAAGAAGGAGCAAGTGCTCGATGAACCTGAAATCGCTCTTCCACCCCTCGGTCTATTTTTCCCTCACCCTGGCCATCCTGGCGTTCGGGCTGGACCGGGCGCACAAGGCCTTTCACGTAGCAGCCGAGTGCATTGCCATTGGTGCCGCGCCCTGCGTCGAGGTTTTCGTCAGCTACGTCCCCTTCGCCATGACCGGCTGGCGCGGCGGGGAGATTGTGCGGGTCACCGATTTCTTCGACTATGTGCTGGTGTGGAATACCGGCGTGTCCTATGGCCTGCTTGATGGTCTGCCGGTCTGGGGTCTGGGCGTGATCATGATGGTGGCGATTGTGGCGCTGTCGATCTGGTGGGTCCGCGCCGATTCAGCGATGATCCGCATGGGTCTGGCGCTGTGCATCGGCGGCGCGCTTTCCAATGCCGTTGATCGGCTGATCTACGGCGCGGTGGCGGACTTTTTCCATCTTCACTGGGGTGACTGGTCATTCTACATCTTCAACATTGCCGATGTCGCCATTACCTTGGGGGTGATCCTGCTGATTGCCGATCTGATCGGGCTCGGCGGCACCCGAAAACCGGTGAGCTGAGGGTGGTGAACACGTTGCTGCCAGAATCTGGTCTTAGTCCGCAGAATGCGCTATAAGCGCCGCCGACATCTTGAAGGACGTTTCATGCGTATTGGAATGACGGGGCAGCTGGCTGCTCTTCGCGCGACCTCCCGGGCTGGATCGGTAGCGTTGGCTGTTGTGCTGGCGCTGGCGCTGGGTGCCTGCACCACGGTGGAAGGCACCAATGCCCTGACCGATCCGGGCACTTTCGAGCGGGAAGTGATGAGCTCCACCGCGCGCGGCCTCGGGCTCATTCCTGGTGATGCCGCCAAGGAGGATTTGACCCAGGCACGGGCGCCTCTGGTATTGCCCCAGTCTGGCCAGGCCCTGCCGCCCCCCACGACCGAGGTGGCGGCGGCGCAGCTCCCGACCGACAGCGATACTGTCCAGATTGATGCGAGTAACCTGACCGAGGCCGATCTGCAGCGCCTGCGCAATGCCAAGGTGGTTGATTTGCGCTCCGTGTCGGGTCGTCCGCTGACCGAAGCCGAAGCGCGTGCGCTGACTGCCCGCATGCGGGCTGCCAATATGGACGTCCGTACCAGCACGGCCAAGCGGCCGCTCTACATGCCGCCCGAAGATTATTTCACCCGCGTTGGTGATGCCGAACTGGTCTGCTCGACGCCCGGCGGCGAACTGGTATCAATCAATGATCCAAAATGCCCTGAAGCGGTGCGCAAGGCCTTGCGTCGGACTGCCCAATCCTCGTCCTCCAGTGGTGGCGCGATGATCAGCAGTCCGGGCGTGTCGCTCACGGAAAAAGAAATCACCAACCGGTAGAATTCTTGCTGGTTTACGCGACTAAAAAGCGGCTGGATGATCCGGCCGCTTTCTCCTTTCTGCGCCGCCCCAATGGGTCACGCATGACATGAAAGCCCGCTCCAATGCGCGAACTGAACGACGCCACCCCCGCAAAACCTGATACCGGCGATCGTCTCGCCAAGGTCATAGCCCGCTCCGGGCTGTGCTCCCGCCGCGATGCCGAGGTGTGGATCACCGAGGGCCGCGTCGTGGTCAACGGCAAGAAGGTGCAGACCCCGGCCTTCAACGTTACCGACCGTGACAAGGTGATGGTCGATGGTGCCCCTCTGGCCGCCCGTCAGGGCACCCGCGTCTGGCTCTACCACAAGCCTGCGGGCCTGGTGGTGACCGAGAAGGACCCCGAAGGCCGCGAGACCATTTTCGAGCACCTCGAAACTCATGGCCTGCCGCGCGTCGTCACTGTCGGTCGGCTCGATATCAACACCGAGGGCCTGTTGCTGCTGACCAATGATGGCGGCCTGAAGCGCGTGCTGGAACTGCCGGCAACCGGCTGGCTGCGCCGCTATCGCGTCCGCGCCCACGGTTCGGTCACCCAGGCGGCGCTCGACAAGCTCAAGGACGGCATCGAGATCGACGGCATCAAATATGGCGCCATCGAAGCCACGCTGGAGCGCGAGCAGGGCGCCAATGTCTGGCTGGTGCTGGCGCTGCGCGAAGGCAAGAACCGCGAAGTCAAGAATGTGCTGGGCGCGCTCGGCCTCGAAGTGAACCGGCTGATCCGCGTCAGCTATGGTCCATTCCAGCTCGGCGATATCCCGGTTGGTGGCATTGAGACCATCAAGGCCAAGATGCTGCGCGATCAGCTCGGCAAGAAGCTGGCCGACGCCGCCGATGTCGATTTCGATAGCGAAATGCCCGAAGCCAGCGCGCTCGAAGGCAAGCCAACCCGCGACCGCCTGACCGGTCGCGGCACCAATACCGTGGAAATTGCCCGCCAGCGCTTCCGCTTCACCGACGGCGCCGAGCAGACCGAAGAAGAGCGCCGCGCCGAGCGGCCGCGTCAGGATCGTCCTGGTCGCTTCGATCCGCGCAAGCCGACCGGCAAGCGCCTTGATCCGCGTGACGAGGAAGAAGCCCCGCCACCGCGCCACATCCATTTTGACGAGGACGGCCGTGCGCCGGAAGAATTTGTGAAAAAGAACCTCGGCAAGGCGCCCACATGGCGCGATCCAGATGATCAGCCCGCTGCCAACTATGGCAAAAAGGCACCGCGCCCCGCTGGCGGCAAACCCGGTGCCGGCGACAAGAAGCCCTTTGGCGAGAAGAAGTCGTTTGGGGACAAGAAGTCCTTCGGCGACAAGAAACCCTATGGCGACAAAAAACCTTACGGCGACAAGAAGCCCTATGGTGACAAGAAGACGTTCGGTGACAAGCCACGCGGTCCGCGTCGCGAAGACGGTGATCGTCCCGCCCGGCCTTATGGCGATCGTCCAGCTGGTACCCGTCCCGCCGCTGGTCGGCCCGCCGCAGAGCGGTCCGCGCGCGATTTCGGTGACCGTCCCCAGCGCAGCTTTGGTGAGCGTCCGGCGCGCAGTTTCGAGCCGCGTACCCGGCCCGAAGGCGGCACTCGTCCGTCGCGAGATCGTGAATTCACTGGTACCCCACGCGGTCCCCGCCGTGGCGATGCGCCCGGTGGCGAACGCCCGGCCGCAAACTTCGAGCCCCGTCTGCGGCCCGATAGCGAACGCGGCGCTGGCGCGGCCTTCAAGGGGGAAGCCAAGCGCCCCGGCCGCAACTTCTCCGACAAGCCAGTGCGGGCCTACCGTCCCGAGGGGGATCGTCCGGTTTACGCCGACCGCGCCGAGCGGCCATCGCGTCCAGCCCATTCGGATCGTCCCGACCGCGCGTCGCGCCCCGGCCGTGACCATCTCGGCTCCGAGGCCAAGACCTATGGCAAGCCCCGGACCCGTCCGGATGGCAAGCCGCATCCCAAGCGCGATGGCGCTGCGCCGCAGCGCGCGCCCAAGTCCGGCGCTCGCTCCTTTGGGGGCCCAGCCGGTGGCGCTGGCCGTCCCGCCGGTGGCGCTGGTCGTCCAGCTGGCGGCGGTGGTCGTCCCGCCGGTGGCGCCGGTCGCCCAGCCGGTGGTGGTCGCCCTTCCGGTGGACCCGGTCGCCCGTCAGGTGGTCGTCCGTCGGGTGGCGCAGGCCGTTCCGCCGGTGGTCGTCCAGGCGCGCCGCGCCGTCCGAAGTCCTGAGATGCCAGGTCCGGGTCTGATGCGAGCTCACTAAGGATCGAAAGGATCACGCCATGCGCATCGTTGCCGGCAGGTTCAAGGGCAAACAACTGATCTCGCCGTCCGACGATTCCATTCGTCCGACCGGTGATCGCGTCCGTGAATCCATGTTCAACATCCTCGCCTCCCGTTTGGGGCCGGTGTTTGACGGTTTGCGCGTGCTCGACCTGTTTGCCGGTACCGGCGCGCTGGGCTTTGAAGCCCTGTCGCGCGGTGCCGCCCACGCCACCTTCGTCGATATGGGCGCCGAAGCCCGTGGTCTGATCCGCGACCACATCGAGGCCTTCGGCGTTGGTGGCAATACCAAGCTGCTGCGCCGCGACGCCATCGATCTCGGCCCCACCGGCACTTTTGGCAAATTCGATCTGGTGTTTCTCGATCCGCCCTATGGCCAGGGTCTTGGCGAACAGGCCCTTGCTGGCCTCGCCAAAGGCGGCTGGCTGGCGCTCGGCGCCACGCTGGTGTTTGAGGAAAGTGCCACGGCTGAGATCGTCATCCCCGATGGCTTCACCCTTGATGACCGCCGCGTCTATGGCGCCGCCGCCGTGCATTTTCTGAGCTTCGATCAGACCCCTTAGGACTCATTGCTCCTTGTCGACGGTGGCGCGCTTGCTCGCGTTCTTCTTCAGATTGGCCAGATTGTAGCTGATGGCGGCGCGGACCAGCGCCTGCAGCGCCGCCGCATTGAGCGCATCGCCTTCAAAGATGTCGATGGAGCGCCGGGTTTTGCCATTGTCCTGTCCATTGAACAGACCATCGGGGTCCGGCAGGTGCGCGCCGTAGGCAAAAGTCAGCTTGATCTTGGCCTTGTGCGCGTTGCCGACTGCGATCAACCCGTCACGCGACCAGGCCGGGCTGCCCATCCACTTCCAGTCCTCGACGATTTCAGGGTCAGCCCCGACAATGCACCGTCGCACCCTGGCCAGCATCTCGCCCCGCCAGTCCGCCAACGCGTCGATGGCCTGATCGATTTGTTCCGATGGATTCATGGCGCTCTCCCTGCACTTGCCATATCTGCCAGATTGGGACCGGGTGCAGGCTAGCTGACTTTGGCGCTTCGAGTCACCGGTGGATGCACGGAAATTGCCGCCACTCAGGCCAGTGCCGCGCACTGCCCGCATTTGCCACGGATCTCCATGGTGGTGCGCTCAATCTTGAAGCTTCTGGCTCCCGCCCACTCACCCAGCCGGTCCTCAATCACCGCATCGGTAAACTCATCCACCTTGCCGCAATTGGTGCAGATGGCAAAGGCCGTCAGTTGCTTGCGGTCGCAATGCTCATCGGCGCAGGCCACAAAAGCATTCAGCGATTCCAGCCGGTGCGCCAGGCCGCGTTCGACCAGCTTGTCGAGCGCGCGATATACCTGCAACGGTGCCCGCAACCCATCGGCCCGCAGCGCGTCGAGAATGTCATAGGCGCTCAGCGGCGCGCCCGATGAGTTGAGTGCCCCCAGCACCAGACCCTGATTGCGCGTCAGATCGCTAGGAACAGCGTGATTATGTGCCATGCGGAACCTTCCTGCCAAACAGCCGCGTGACGGGGATTGTCAACGACAGCAAAAATATAACCAGGGCCATCACCACGATGGAAGGACCTGACGCGGTGTCCCAGGTGCGCGAGCCAAACAGCCCGCCGACCACCGCAATGGCCCCCAGTACCGCCGCCACCACGGCCATCATTTCCGGCGTCGAACTCAGCCGGCGCGCCGTCGCGGCCGGAATGATCAGCAGCGAGGTGATCAGCAGCACCCCCACCAGCTTCATGGCGATGGCGATGACGCTGGCCATCAGGATCATCAGCACCAGCCGGCTCGTCTCGGGCCGCAGCCCCTCGGCCTCGGCCAGTTCCGGGCTCACCGTGGAGGCCAGCAGCGGCCGCCAGCTCAGCACCAGAATTGCCAGAATGGCGATGCCGCCACCATAGATGATGGCAATGTCCTGCACCGACACCGCCAGAATATCGCCGAACAGAAACCCCATCAGGTCAATTCGCACCGTGGTCAGAAACCCCACCAGCACCAGGCCCACCGCCAGCGTCGAATGGCTCAGAATGCCCAGCAGCGCATCGGTCGACAGCGTCGCCTGCCGCTGCAGCACGATCAGCGCCCCAGCCACCAATACGGCCACGGCAAACACGCCCAGCGTCATGTTCATCGACAAGATGATCGACAGCGCCACGCCCAGCAGCGCCGAATGCGCCATGGTGTCGCCGAAATAAGCCATCCGCCGCCACACTACAAAGCAGCCCAGCGGTCCGCTCACCAGCGCCAGCCCGACGCCCGCAATCAGCGCCCGTGAAAAATAGTCACCGAACATGGTTTTGCTCCCCGGCGACCCACACCCCGGCTCTCCCCTCCGGGGGGATGGAGGCCCAAACTGAAAATGCCGTGCTGTTGTGCACCCCTTCCCCTTGGGGGAAGGGGGGCCTTAGGCTCACCAAAGAAATCGCCTCACCCATGCGAATGCCCTTCATGGTGCTCATGCGTATGCGAATGACCGTCAACCACCACGCAGCCATCATCGTGATGCTCATGGTCGTGATGGTGCTGATACAGCGCCAACGCCCCAGATGCCCGCTCGCCGAACAACCGCAGATACTCCGGGCTGTTCTGCACCGCCGAAGGCGTGCCGCGGCAGCAGACATGGCCGTTCAGGCAGATTACCGTATCGGTTTCGGCCATCACCACATGCAGATCGTGGCTGATCATCAGAATGCCGCTGTGCGAGGTGTCGCGGATCTGCCGTACCAGTTCATACAGCGCCACCTCCCCGGAAAAATCCACGCCCTGCACCGGCTCGTCCAGCACCAGCAGATCAGGCTGGCGGATCATGGCGCGGGCAAACAGCACGCGTTGGAATTCTCCGCCCGATAGTTCCTGCACCGGCGCCTTGAGCAGGCGTGCCACGCCCACCGCCTCGAGCGCGGCCATGATCTCGGGGGACGAAAAATGCCCGGTCAGGGTCATCAGCCGTTCCACAGTCAATGGCAGTGTCCAGTCAATGTTGAGCTTTTGTGGCACATAGCCGATTCTGAGACCGGGCCGACGCGTCACCGTGCCCATGCTGGGCTTGAGCACCCCCGTCGCCAGCTTGGCCGTGGTCGATTTCCCCGAGCCGTTCGGGCCGATCAGTGTGACGATTTCGCCGCGCGCAATGGTGAGGTCGACGCCGCTGACCAGCGTGCGGCCGCCGCGCACTACGCCCGCACCAACCAGCGTAATCAGGTTTTCTTTTTTTGCCACCGCATCCATCCATTGCCTCTTGACGTCCTGCAATACGTTATAGCATAACATCCCCGCAAGCGTAATAACATAACATTACGCACAAACTCTCCGCTACCACGATGAGGCCAAGCCGATGAAACTGCTCGCTCCCCTTGCCCTGCTCACCGCGACCTTGTTGAGCGCCACGAGCGCCTGGGCGATGCCCAGCGTCGTCGCCTCGATCAAGCCGGTGCATTCTCTTGTCGCCGCTGTCATGGCGGGAATTGGCGAGCCAACACTGATTGTCAAGGGTGCCGCCTCGCCGCACACCTATGCGCTCAAGCCCTCCGACGCCAGCGCATTGGAGAGTGCGGACATCGTGTTCTGGACCGGGCACGACATGGAATTGTTTCTGGGTGATGCGCTAGAGACGCTCTCGACCGGGGCGGTCATCGTCGAGCTCGCGGAAGCTCCTGGCATCACGCTATTGCCCGTCCGCGAAGGCGGCGCCTTTGAGCCGCACCTCCACGAGGAAGAAGACCACGACCACGCTGCCGAGGATGATCACGACCACGCCGATCACGACGAGCATGGCGAAGGTGACATGCATTTCTGGCTCGATCCGCAAAACGCCAAGCTGATGGTCACCCACATCGCCACCACGCTGGCTGATGCCGACCCGGAAAACGCCGCGCGCTACCAGGCCAATGCCGAAGCCCAACTGCTCAGCCTCGACGCTCTCGAAGCCGAAATTGCCGCCACGCTCGCCCCGGTCAAGGACAAGCCCTTCATCGTCTTTCACGACGCCTATCAGTATTTCGAGGCCCGCTTTGGCCTCAACCTGGCCGGCTCGATCACCGTGACGCCCGACACCTTGCCCGGCGCCGCCCGCATTGATGAGCTCAAGGCCACGATTGCCGACCTGGGCGCCACCTGCGTCTTTGCCGAGCCGAACTTCCCGCCCACCATCATCAGCGCCATCACCGAAGGCAGCACTGCGAAATCCGGCACGCTGGACCCTGAGGGCGGGGCGCTCGAGTCGGGCGTCGCGCTCTATCCCAATCTGCTGCGCGGCCTGGCCACCAGCTTGGTCGACTGCCTGGGGTAGTCTTGCCCCGGCATTCAGCCTGGCCCACCTCCACAATTGATGCCTCCCCGTGAGGGGTGGAGACGATGAACACCGGCGTCCGGACTGGCGGCTTCCCCCCTCGATGGGAACGGGATGCGCGAGGGGTAACGCCGCATGTGCCGCGACGTCTCCTGCCATCCAGCAGACACCCACCCCCACAGTCAAAACACAACCCCAAAACGTAACGTGCTAACATATCGGAGACACTATGTCCGCTCGCCTTCTCCTACCCCTCATTGCCGCCACTGCCCTCACAGTTCCGACCGTGGCTGATGACCACGCCGCCGCTTGGCGCCTGTTCATCGCCGATCACACCAGGCCCGTAGTCACCGCGCTGGACCTCGAAACCGGTGACGCTCTCGCCACCTTCCAGCTCGCCAGCCCGGCAACCCTCTATGCCACTGACGGTGTCGTCGTCGCGGTGCAGGGGGCAGGCAACCAGGTCTCGGCCATCGACAGCGGCATTGCCGTCGACGACCATGGCGATCACGGCGATATCACCATCTCCGATCCCGAACTGATTGATGCCGTGCTGACCGGCGAAAAGCCCGCCCATTTCGTCGAGCATGGTAGCAAGGCCGCCATGTTTTTTGATGGGTCGGGTCTGATCAGCCTGTTCAATGCCCAGCAATGGGCGCACGAGGGCAAACTCGCCGCCACCCAGCTCGACAGCGGCACCTCCCACCACGGCGTTGCGATCCCCTGGGGCGTGCACACACTGACATCGTCTGCCAATGCAGATGATGAGAAAAAACCCCGCATCGGCCTCAATATTCTCGATTCCGATGGCAATCTGGTCGGCGACACCCATGTCTGTCCGGACCTGCATGGCGAGGCCACTTCGGGCAATATGGCAATCATTGGCTGCAGCGATGGCGTGCTGATCGCCTCCGGCTCTGGCGAACCCCAGATCACCAAACTGTCTTATGATGGCCTGCCCGCCGGCAAGTCCACCACCTTTCTGGGCGGCGTCGGCATGCAGTACTTCCTGGGTAATTATGGCGCCGACAAAGTGGCCATCATCGATCCCACCGAAGCAGCGCCCTTCCGCCTCGTGGACCTGCCGACCCGCCGTGTGCACTTCACCATCGATCCGGCGCAGCCCAAATTCGCCTATATCTTCACCGAAGACGGCCAGCTCCACCAGCTCGATATTGTCTCGGGGAAAATCACCCAATCCCTGGCGGTGACCGAGCCTTATTCGATGGATGGCGAATGGAGCCTGCCGCGACCGCGTATCGCCGTGGCCGGCAAGGTTGTGGCAGTTAGCGATCCCAATGCAGGCAAGGTGCACCTGATCGACATCGCCAGATTCACCGCAACACGCAGCATTCCGGTCGCCGGCGCACCTTACAACATCGTCGCTGTCGGCGGTTCAGGCAGCGTGCACTAAGGGTCCCTCGCCCTGCCTCCCCCTGAACAGGGCGAGGTATCCGGTCGGCGTTCGCCACAAATCTCGCCACTTATTCAATCTGTCCCTCCCCCTGTCAGGGGGAGGTTAGGTGGGGGTGCCCTCAATGCGTCTTCAGCTGCTATTTCAGCGGCCCCTTGAAGATGAAGAACGCCCCCAGCCCGATCAGCGCGAAGCCAACCCCGTGGTTCAGCGTCAGCTTCTCGCCGAAATAGAACACGGTGAACACCGCGAACACTGACAGGGAAATCACCTCCTGAATGGTTTTCAGTTCACTGGGCGAGTACACCGCTTCGCCGATCCGGTTGGCCGGCACGGCCAGCCAATACTCGAAAAAGGCGATGCCCCAACTGATCAGCACCGCCGCCCACAGCGCCGAGCCGGGCCATTTGAGATGCCCATACCAGGCAAAGGTCATGAAGATGTTCGACGCCAGCAGCAGGCCGATCGGCGCAAAGGTAGCAAAGTTGAAGCCCAAGGCCCTCTCCTGACAGCAACCAGCTTGCGCCGGCCGTGCTATCTAGCGCTGGCCGTGGCGGCGCGAAAGTCAGATTTTCAGCGCGTGTGCTTGGTCGGTTGTTCCAGCCCGAAAATATCGTCGGTCAGGCTGTCCATCCGCTCCCGGATTAGTCCCTGCGCGTCATAGACGCCGCGGTTGTAAAAATAGGCTCCCATCTTGTCGACGAAAAAGCTCATCAGCATCTCCGCCGGAATGGCGCCGATCTCCTGATCCAGCTCGTGGTGGAAATAGTCCTGGATTTCGCCCACGATGGCCTTGGTTTCCTCGCGGCTGAATTTGATCGGCTTCATCATCGTCTCCTTGCTTGGTCCTGAATTATAGCGAGTCGACCGCCGCCGCCGCGGTCAATTCGCCCCTTGGCGCCATCCGCAGGCTTGACCGTTCCGGCGTTTTCCGATCATCGGCGCTGCCAGACATTGCAGTTTGGCCAGTTTGGTGGCACACCAGTTCTCGTGTTGGTTCCCGAAGGCCGTTGTGCCGGAGGGATAATCCAGCCCAATGCGCATCGCATCATGCCCTGCGCGACGGGTTGGACAAGGGAACACGGTGCGACGTACCCATCAGGGCGCAAGACCGTGGCTGCCCCCGCAACTGTAAGCGGTGCGCTCTCTCACGATGCCACTGGCGCAAGCCGGGAAGGCGAGAGGGCTATCCTCACCGCGAGCCAGGAGACCTGCCGGCACACCACCGGGCCAGACGGCCCAATCATTCCGCGCACGGAGGGTGCTGCCATGAATTTGACGACCAATACGACAATCAATACTGCGACTGGCCTTCAGTCTCTCTCGATATCCCAGCGTCTGATCGCTGGTGCCCTGGCGCTCATGCTCGGCCTGACCCTTCTGGTGGGCACTGGCTTTGCCGGTGATTATCGCCTGCACAACGGCGCGCACGACGCCCGCCACGCCATGGGTTTTCCCTGCCACTAAGGCAGGCTGACAACGAGAGAACTGACATGATCCGCAATCTGTTTGCTGCTGCGCTTGTCGCAGCGCTTTGTGCTGGCCTGGCCACGGCCGCAATCCAGCATTTCCGCGTCACCCCGCTTATCCTGCATGCCGAAACCTTTGAGGGTGAAGGTGGCCACAGCCATGGCGAAGCAGCCGTCGCGGTCACCACTGAGCACCACCATGCCGAAGGTACCGCCGCCCATAGTCATGATGATGCCGCCGCCACCACTTCGGCCGCGTCCGAGGAATGGGCGCCACAGGATGGTTTCGAGCGTACCGCCTATACGACGCTGGCGAGTGTGCTCGCTGCCGCCGGCTTCGCGCTGCTCATCGGCGCCATCTCGATGTTCGCGGGCATCCCGATCACCTTCGCCAATGGCTTCCTCTGGGGCATTGCCGGCTTCATCACCTTTTCGCTGGCCCCCGCCTTTGGCCTGGCGCCCGAACTGCCCGGCATGCCGGCAGGCGATCTGATGGCTCGCCAGGTCTGGTGGGCCGGTACGGCCCTGGCCACCGGTGCCGCCTGCCTGTTGCTCGCCAAAACCCAAGCCAGCTGGGCCTTTGCCGTTGCCATTGCGCTGGTTGTCATCCCCCACATCATCGGCGCCCCACTCGCCCCCGATGAGCCGAGTGCTGTCCCGGCCCATCTGGCCACCGAATTCGCGGCCACCACACTGGGAACGGCCCTGGTGTTCTGGCTTGTTCTCGGCACCGTCTTCGGCAAGCTCAATGATGTTTTTGCCGTCCGCCACGCCGCCATTCCGGCAGGAGCCACCCTATGACCAGCAAGATCCCCACCACCGTCATCACCGGCTTTCTCGGCGCCGGCAAGACCACCCTTGTGCGCCATCTGCTGGCGCACGCCCCCAAGGGCAAACGTATCGCGCTGATCATCAACGAGTTTGGTGATCTCGGCGTCGACAAGGACATTCTGGCCGGTTGCGGCGATGAAACCTGCCGCGAAGAGGATATGATCGAGCTCTCCAATGGCTGCATCTGCTGCACCGTGGCCGATGAGTTTATCCCCACCATGCAGGCCCTGCTCGCCCGCCCGGAAAAATTCGATCACATCATTATCGAAACGTCGGGTCTCGCGCTGCCGCAACCCTTGATCCGCGCCTTCAACTGGCCCGAGATCAAGGCGCAGGTGACCATTGATGGCATTGTCACTGTCGCGGACGCTTCGGCGCTGGCCGAGGGACGTTTCGCTTCCGACGAAGCCGCCGTTGACGCGCTGCGCCGTCAGGACGAAATGCTCGATCACGAGACCCCGCTGGGTGAGCTTTTTGAAGATCAGCTCTCGGTGGCCGACCTCGTCGTCATCAACAAGGCCGATCTGCTCGACGCCGCCATGCTCGACAAGGTAGAGGCCAATATCCGGGCCGAACTGCGCCCCGGCGTCGGCGTCATTCGCGCCAGCAATGGCCATGTCGACATCACCGCGCTGCTGGGCCTAGGCATGGGTTCGGAAGACGACATCGCCAACCGCCCGAGCCACCATGAGCTGGAACATGAAGGCGAGCCGCATGAACACGATGACTTCGACAGCTTCTCGATCCGCCTGCCCGCCATTGCCGGCAAGGATGAACTGCTCGCCATCATCGAGACCACCATTCGCGATCACGATGTACTGCGTCTCAAAGGCTTTGCCGCAGTTCCCGGCGCTACCGCGCGTCTGGCGATCCAGGCCGTCGGCCCACGCGTCACCGCCTATTTCGATCGCCCGTGGAAAGCTGGCGAAACCCGCGACACGGCCCTCGTGGTCATCGGCGAAAGCCCGCTTGATCGCGCTGCTATCACCGCTAGCCTGCAACGGGCGCTCGCCGTCGCCGCCTGATCCCAGCCCGGCCCCTATCGGATTCCTCCCCCCTAAGGGGGAGGTTAGGTGGGGGCATCCAACCAAGGAAAAACCATGACCGAAATCACCAAAGACTCCAACGGCACCCAGCTCAATGATGGTGACGCCGTTACCCTGATCAAGGACCTCAAGGTCAAAGGCACGTCGGTGACGCTCAAGCGCGGAACGCTGGTCAAGAACATCCGCCTGACCGATGACACCGCCGAAATCGAGTGCAATGCCGAAAAGGTCAAGGGCCTGGTTCTGCGCACCGAGTTCCTCAAGAAGGCCTAGCGCCCGCCTGCCTCGCGGGTGAGCGCCGCCGTGATGAACAAGACGCCCGCCAGCGCGAAGGGGCCCGCAAGCATTGCGTTGACCCAGAATGGATTGGAGAGAAGCAGCATGGGCAGCGCGGCGACCACGAGATACAACGCGCCACCCACGAGTGGCCATCGCCAGCCGATCGCCAGAACCGCCACGAGGACGACGCTTGGCAGCAGGTGCATGAACAGGCCCAGCGCGAGCTGCAGCGGCGGCGCGTCCATGCCGAATATGTCCAACGCAAACATCGAAATGAAGCCGATGCCGAGAATGGCGACCGTGCGTGCGGCGATGGTGAGTATCCTGTGCATGCTCGATCATTGCACGACTGCACTGCAGCGCCATTTGATCCGCATCAAGTCGAAAGAGATCTGCTGATGCACCTCCTATCGGCCCAGGCCGGCGCCATTCAGCAGGAGGGCGAGGCCATCGATCTCGCCCAGCGCCCCGGCGCGCTGGTTTTTGCCTCTTCGGCCGATAGCGAACTCTCCATGCTGGCCGCCGCAGCCGATCGCGCTGGCGAGGACGAGTTGCGCCTCGCCAATACCCTGCGCCTCTCCAATAATCTCTCGGTCGATCTGTGGCTCGAACAGACCGTAGCCCACGCCCGTCTCGTCGTGCTGCGCCTGATCGGTGGCGCGGCCTATTTCCAGTATGGCGTCGACGAACTGACCGCGCTCTGCGCCAACCGCAGGATCCCGCTGGCCCTGCTGCCCGGCGACGCCAATCCCGACCCCATCCTGCAATCGCGCTCCACCATCCATCCCGACGACTGGAACCGCCTGCACAGCCTGTTCATCGCCGGCGGCCCCGACAATGCCGATTTGATTTTGCCTGCCTTCGCCCGACTGGCAACTGCCGGTCCACCGTCATCCGCCGGATCACCTTCTCGTCTTGTGGGAGAAGGTGCCCCAGGGGCGGATGAGGGGGTTCTTTCTTCATTGGCTCCCCAACCCTTCGCCCGCTTCGGCCTCTGGTATCCCGGCCTCGGTGTCACCGACCAGGACAGCATCCGCGCCACCCTCTGCCTGCCGCCCGGCCACAAGCCCGCCCACGTCCCCATCCTGTTCTACCGCGCCGCGCTCGAAGGCGCCGGCACCGCCACCATCGAAGCGCTCATCGCCGAACTGCTGGCGCAGGGCCTCGCCCCCGTGCCCCTGCTGGTTTCCTCGCTCAAGGAAGCCGCCTGCGTCCGTTTTGTGCAGCAGGTGCTGGGCAACACCGCGCCATCGGCGATCCTCAATTTGACCGGCTTTGCGCTTGGCATCGATGGCCTCGATGCCAAGGCCAACCCCTTTGCCGGCACCGACGCCCCGGTGATCCAGCTGATCCAGTCCGGTCGCTCCGAGGCGCAATGGCTGGCCGATAGCCAAGGCCTGAGTTCCAAGGATATGGCCATGTTCCTGGTCATGCCTGAAATCGATGGCCGCCTGGCCGGCCTGATCGTCGGCCACCGCGCCGATGCCGTCTGGCACGAGCGCTGCCAGATCCCCCTGACCGCCTACGCCCCCGACCATGCCGGCATCACCCGCGCCGCCAGCCTCGCCGCCAACTGGTCCCGCCTGCGCGCCACCCCGCGCGCCCACCGCCGCATCGCCCTCGTCCTCGCCAACTACCCCATCCGTGACGGCCGCCTCGCCAATGGCGTTGGTTATGACGCGCCGGAGTCGACCGTGCGCATGCTGCGGATGCTTGAAAGTGCGGGTTACACGACAACGACCCCCACTTCCTCCCCTCAAGGGGGAGGGGGGCCACCCGTTGACGCCCAATCGCTCATCACCGCCCTCCAATCGGGCCCCACCAACGCCGATCCTACGCGTGGTCAAGCCCCCGCCTCGCTCACCCTGGGCCGCTACGCCGAACTCTTCGCGACCCTGCCGGAAAAAATCCGCGTCGAGGTCACCGCCCGCTGGGGCGACCCCGCCGCCGATCCCTTCGCGCGTGGCGACAGCTTCCATCTGCCCGCGCTGATCTTTGGCAATGTCGCCATCCTGCTGCAGCCTGCCCGCGGCTATCATCTCGATGAAACCGCCAGCTATCACGATCCCGCCCTGGTCCCGCCGCATGCCTATCTCGCCGCCTATCTCTGGCTGCGCCACGAGTTCGGCGCCCACGCGCTGATCCATAATGGCAAGCACGGCACGCTCGAATGGCTGCCCGGCAAGGCCACGGCGCTGGATGACGCCAGCTACCCCGACGCGCTCTGGGGCCAGTTGCCCCATCTCTATCCCTTCATCGTCAACGACCCCGGCGAGGGCACCCAGGCCAAGCGGCGCAGCGGCGCGGTGATCATCGATCATCTGGTGCCTCCGCTCACCCGGGCGGAAACCTATGGTCCGCTCAAGGACCTCGAAGCCCTGCTCGATGAATACTACGCCGCCGCCGGTATGGACCGCCGCCGCCTCGCCGATCTCAGGCGCCGTATTCTCGATTTTACCCGTGACAGCCGGCTCGACCGCGATATCGGCCTGCCCGAGGACGAGACCGAGGCACTGATCAAGATCGACAACTTCCTCTGTGACCTCAAGGAAGCCCAGATCCGCGACGGCCTACATATTTTCGGTCAGTCGCCGCAGGGCGATCTGCAGCGCGATCTCATCGTTGCTTTGGCCCGCGTCCCGCGCGGCGATGGCGCCGGGGAAAATTCGCTGATCCGTGCCCTTGCCGATGATCTCAAGCTTGGTTTTGATCCGTTGACAGCCAAACTCGGCAAGCCATGGATGGGGCCTACCCCCACCTTCACTCCCTCCCCCTTGTGGGGAGGGACCGAGGGTGGGGCACTGCGCACTCAGGGCGACGTCGTCGAACTTCTCGAAGCCATCGCCGCCGATCTGGTCACCGGTGCCCGCATATCCGACCCCGCCTGGGCCGCCACTGCCGCCGTGCTCAACACCGTGCAAACCATTATTCGCCCCCGTCTGGCCGCCTCCGGCCCCGCCGAAATCCAGGCCTTGCTCGATGGCCTTGATGGCAAATTCATCGCCCCCGGTCCCTCCGGCGCCCCCTCGCGCGGCCGGCTCGACGTGCTGCCTACCGGCCGCAATTTCTTCTCGCTCGACAACCGCGCCGTGCCCACCCCAACGGCTTGGGATCTCGGCAAAAAGTCCGCCGAAAGCCTGGTCCTCCGCCACTTGCAGGGCCATGGCCACCATCTCCGCTCGGTCGCTCTGTCGGTATGGGGCACGGCCAATATGCGCACCGGCGGCGACGATATTGCCCAGGCGCTGGCGCTGATCGGCGCCAGGCCCGTCTGGGATCCCGGCTCGCTGCGCGTCTCTGGCTACGAGATCATCCCCCTGCCCAGGCTGGGCCGCCCCCGCGTCGACGTTACCCTGCGTATTTCCGGCTTCTTCCGCGACGCCTTTCCCGCCCAGATCGCCTTGTTCGACCGCGCCATCCGCGCCATCGGGGCGCTCGATGAGCCCACCGACGACAACCCCATTGCCGCCCGCATGCGCACCGACGCGCTCGGCCTGATGGCCGAGGGACAGAGCCAGGCTGAGGCTGGACTGGCCGCCGGACACCGAATTTTCGGTTCAAAGCCAGGCACCTACGGCGCCGGCCTCAATGCGCTGATCGATTCCGGCAACTGGGCCAGCAAGGCCGATTTGGGCAAGCGGGCGCTCGATTGGGGCCAATACGCCTATGGCGCCCAGGCCAGTGGCACGCCCGAACGCGACCGCTTTGCCGCCCGGCTCTCTGACATCGACGCGGTGATCCACAATCAGGACAATCGCGAGCACGACCTGCTCGACAGCGATAACTACTACCAGTTCGAAGGCGGCCTTTCCGCCGCGGCCGAGTCGCTGACCGGGCTGAAACCTGCCGCCTATCACAACGACCATTCCCGTCCCGAGCGGCCGCTTATCCGCACGCTCGAGGAAGAAATCAGCCACGTCATGCGATCCCGCGTGGTCAATCCAAAATGGCTCAATGGCGTCAAGCGCCACGGCTATCGCGGCGCCTTCGAGATCATCGCCACCGTCGATTTCATGTTCGCCTTTGCCGCCACCACGGGCGCTGTCAAGACGCACCATTTTGATCTGGCCTTCGAGGCTTTCGTCGAGGATGACGCCACCCGCGATTTCATCCAGACCGCCAACCGCTACGGCTATGACGAGCTGATCGCCAAGTTCAACGACGCCCGCCAGCGCGGCCTCTGGACCCCGCGCTCCAACTCCGCCTACGCTTTTCTGGAGGATGCCCCATGACCGAAAACCCCGCCGATACACCAGCCAGACCCGCCAAGAAAACCGACCTGATGACCGAGGCGGAACGCGATGCCTATCACGCCGAGAAGATGCGCAAGAAGCGTGAGGCGCGTAACAAGATCCTGGCCACCAAGACCCAGGAAAAGGGCCTGCTCATTGTCCATACCGGCAAGGGCAAGGGAAAGTCGACCGCTGCCTTCGGCATGGTATTCCGCGCCCTCGGCCATGGTTTCAAGGTCGGTGTGGTGCAGTTCGTCAAGGGCGCCTGGGAAACTGGCGAGCGTGATGTGCTGCTCAAATTCCCCGAGCTGGTCACCATCAACGCCATGGGCGAGGGTTTTACCTGGGACGTTGCCGACCGCCAGCGCGATCTGGCCGCCGCCCGCAAGGCCTGGGAGCATGCCAAGACGCTGATCATGGACCCCAGCTACAAGATGGTGCTGCTCGACGAGCTCAATATCTGCCTGCGCTACGACTATCTGCCGATCGCCGAAGTGGTGGAATTCCTCAGCAATAAGCCGGTCGATACCCATGTCATCGTCACCGGTCGCAATGCCAAGGACGAGCTGATCGAGATCGCTGATCTGGTCACCGAAATGACCGAGATCAAGCATCACTTCCGCGCCGGCGTGAAGGCACAGGTCGGTATCGAGTTCTAGCAGCCGCTCCCGCGCAGCGACACAGCCAGTTGCTCAATGACCGGGTCCATCTCGGCTCGGTCGCGCACGCCATATTCGGCGCGGAAGGCGGCGTAGCTCTGGCCGTCGCAGAGCAGGATCATCCGCTGGTAGAGAATTTGCCCTCCAGCAATCGCCGACCAACTGGCCCAGCGCGGCGTGACGGCCTGATAGGTCTGGTTCCAGCCTGCGGTGGCGTCCTGCGCCATGCGCGCGGCTACTTCGCTGTCAAAATTATCCAGCCAGCCGCCCCAGACGCTGAGCGTGATGGCGCGGCCGGGCAGGGCAAAGTGCTGCCCGTCACCATTGTCGCTCTCGCCCAGTCCAACAAAGCCGGCCGGTACGCTGATGCTGTAGCCAAAGCGCGCATTGTCATAACGGTCCCCGCCCTGCGCGAAGGCAGGCAGGCTCAGCAGGGCGAATAGGACAAACAGGAGCGTACGCATGGCGCCACTCTGCCGCCGTTGCTGCTGCGCCGCAAGCTTGCGCAAGGCGGACCGGCCAGGACCCCTGGTCGGTCCAATCGTTTGTCAGGCGCCGCGGAACATCACGCCGGCGGCCAATACGATAAAGGCCACCGTCATGATCCAGAACGAATAGACGCCGATGATCGCAATCGTCGGCATGAAGTAACCGATGAGTGCAACGAGGGCGAGTACTACGGCGATGATAAACACCATTTGGGTGGGCGCATTCAGGTTCATATTTATCTCCTCCTCCAAAGTTGACGAGGTGATTTTAGCCGAGTTGTCGAGATTCGAAATCCTCGCCAGCGGGTTACGCACCGCAAAGCTACACCACCACAATGCCCGAGTGCTTGGCCTTGTCTTCGGGTTCGACATGGATGGTGATCTGCACCTCGCGCACCGCCTCGCGTAGCTTGGCTTCGATGGTGTCGCAAATTTCATGCGCGGCATCCACGCGCATCGTCCCGGGGACCACCAGGTGAAAATCGATGAAGGTCATCTTGCCGGCCTGCCTTGTCCGGATGTCGTGGGCTTCGATGGCTCCCTCGGCATTGCTGGCAATGACTTCGCGTATCGTGTGCTGGATGTCCTTGGGCACGGCAACATCCATCAAGCCACCAACGCTGTCGCGAATGACGGCCCAGCCCGACCACAATATGTTCAGTGCCACCAGCGCCGCCAGGATGGCATCCAGCACGGCCCAGCCGGTCAGATAGACCAGCACCAGGCCGACAACCACGCCGGCCGTTGAGACCACGTCGGTCATCAAATGCTTGCCATCGGCCTGTAGCGCCGGCGAGCGCACCGATCGTCCATGGCGTATCAGCACATAGGCCCAGGCCATATTGATCATCGTTGCCACGATGCTGACGGCAAGGCCCTGGACCGGGGCGTCGGGCAGTGTAGGCGCCATGAAGCCCAACACCGCTTCGCGCACGATCAACATGGCGGCGACGATGATCATCACGCCCACAACTACCGCCGAGAAATACTCCGCCTTGTGATAGCCATAGGGCAGGGCGGCATCGGCCGGCTTCTGGGCCAGCCACACCGCGACCAGGGCCGCGACGGCGGTGACGACATTGACGATTGATTCCAGCGCATCAGAATACAGCGCAATCGAGCCGGTGATCCGCCAGGCGAGGAATTTCAGGCCCAGCACGATCAGCCCGATCAACAGGCTGATCGCCGCAATGGCAAGCGTCCGGTTTGCGGTGATGGTCACTGTTCAGCCTCGATCAGATTCATCAAAAGCCCATACCGTTCCATATCCCATGGTGCAAGTCGTTGAATTTGCAAATCATTTTCAGAAGCATTCTTATCTGGTCGCTGATCCTGCCAAGCCATTGATTGACCAAGCGCTTCTGCCCGCCTAGAACCGAACGGCGCAGAGTTCCCACGAAGGAACTGAAACAGAATTCGGTGCGGTCGACCCAAATCGGGGACCAACCCCGAAGCTGCAACGGTCTTGAGCGAACCTGCCTCTTCACGTTGAGAGGCGACTATGACGGCTAGATTCGGGGCAATTCCCACCCCAGCAGACAGATTTGTCGCCGGTATCGGCTTTGCTTCGGCGGCCAGTGCCGCTGAGATCATCGCCCTGATCGAATCGTGCCTCGCCGAACTGGCGCTCCACCCCAATCAACTGGCCGCCATCGGCACCCATAGCCGCAAGCAGGCCAGCTCGGTGCTCCTGCCGGTCGCACTGCATTTCGGCGTGCCGCTGCGTCTGCTTGACGATGATGATCTCAGTGGTGACGTGCCGGGCATCGCCGATGCGGTGGCTGCGATGGCGGGGCCGCTGCAACTGTATAAGCGCAAATCGGCCTTTGCCACCTGCGCCATTGCCCGCTGCAATCCCGGCTTCGACCTTGCCGGTTTCGGTCAGCCGTTCAGCGCCAGCGCCGTCATGGCAGCCTCGACGCTGCTCACTTCGAGCGCCGGGCCATAGGCGGGGCGGGCAATCATGATCACCTTTACGTCCATCTGCTGTGCCGCTTCCAGCTTGGCCATTGTCTGTTCGCCACCGGAATTCTTGGTGACCAGATGAGTGATTTTTTCGCGCTCCAGCAGCGCTGTTTCAGCAGCCAGATCATAGGGCGGCCGATCCTGCAACAGCCTGGCGTGCGGCGGCATCGTCATGGCCGGTGCTTCAATCAGGCGCACGAGAAGACAACAATCCGACCGCCCTACAAATTCGGCCAGACCGGCATGCCCCGTGGTCAGCAGCACCCTGGCGCCAGCTGGCAGCGCAGCGGCGGCTTCGGTAGCCGTGGTGACATGGGTCCAGTCCGCACCCTCGGGCTGGTCCCAGCCCGGTCGCATATAGCGCACCAGCGGTACGCCGCTTGCTGCCGCTGCCGCAACGGCATTTGCCGACATCGTGCCGGCATAGGGGTGGGTGGCATCGACCAGTCGCTCAATGCCTTCGCTGCCAAGATAGTCGGCCAACCCGGACGCGCCGCCAAACCCGCCCAGGCGCACCGCACCTGTGGGCAAAGTAGGGTTTTGCGTCCGGCCAGCCAGCGAACTGGTGACCGCATGCCCCAGCTCGACCAGACGGTTCGCCAGTTCACGCGCTTCGGCGGTGCCGCCCAGGATCAGAATCTTCATTGCACGCGGTGCTTCATGACGCGCCACTCTGCCCATTCCCATCCCGCGCCTCAAGGGTTGATGCACTAATGTTTGGCTGGATCCGCAAACCCCGCCGCCGCACCCATTTTGCCGCCCTCGACAATGCCGACTTTCCGGCGCTCGAACCGGGCAGTGTCTGGCTGGTTGGGGCCGGCCCCGGCGGGCCGGGCCTGGTGTCCCTCCTGGCCTATCACGCCTTGGGGCAGGCCGATGTCATCGTCCATGACGCACTGGTGTCGCCCGAGCTGTTGGCCCTGGCCCCGCGCCATATCGAACGCGTTTTTGCCGGCAAACGCGGTGGCAAGCCATCGCCCAGGCAGACCGATATTTCCCTGCAGCTGATCGCTCTGGCCAAGGCCGGCAAGCGCGTACTGCGGCTCAAGGGCGGTGATCCCTACATGTTTGGGCGCGGCGGCGAGGAGGCCGGTACCTTGGCCAGGGCGGGCGTTCCCTTCCGCATCGTGCCCGGCATATCCTCGGGCCTTGGCGGCCTGGCCTATGCCGGCATTCCCGTCACCCATCGCGATACCAATCAGGCGGTGATGTTTCTCACCGGCCACGATGAATCCGGCGCCGTGCCGCATGGCGTCAACTGGCCCGCGGTCGCCCAGGCCGCGCCGGTCATCGTCATGTTCATGGCGGTCAAGCACCTGGGCTCGATTGCCGAAAAACTGCTTGCTGCAGGACGGGCCGGCGATGATCGTCTCGCCATCATCTCGCATGCGGCCACCCCGCAGCAGAGCGTGATCGAAACCACGCTGGCCGAGGCCGGAAGCTTGCGCGACGTGCCGACCCCGGCCATCGTCGTGCTGGGGCCAGTCAGCCAATATCGCCATAGCCTCGACTGGTATGTCGACGAGGCCCGGAGGCATGTCTTTGGCTGAAATGAGCACCGCTCAGGGGCTTCTGCTCCAGTCTCCGCATTCCCTGGAGGGCAGAGCCGGGCAGGGGGGCGTTTGGACCCCCACGCCTAACCTGCCGCCCCTCAGTCCCGCCTCTCAAGGGAGCGGGGCGTCATGACGGCCGGCCTTGTCATCGCCGCGCCGCGCTCGGGCTCGGGCAAGACCGTGGTCACGCTCGGCCTGCTCGCGGCCTTGCGACAGCGCGGTGTCGTGGTGGCCCCTGCCAAGACCGGTCCTGACTATATCGACCCGACCTTCCTTGGCCGCGCCGCGTTGCGCGAAGCGGTCAATCTCGACCCATGGTCGATGAGCCCGCGCCGCATCAAGCATCTGGCTGCCACCCAGGCGACAGGCGCCGATCTGCTGCTGGTCGAGGGCGTGATGGGCCTGTTTGATGGTGCTGCCGACGGCGATGGTTCCACCGCCGATCTGGCTGAACTGCTCGCACTGCCCGTGGTGCTGGTGGTTGACGCTGACCGGCAAAGCCAGTCGGTCGCGCCCCTCGTGGCCGGCTTTGCCCATTGGCGGGTCGGCGTGCGGGTGGCGGGAGTGATTCTCAACCGCGTGGCGTCGACCAAGCATGAGCGCATGCTGGTTGATGCCCTTACCGCGACCGGCATCCCTTGCCTTGGCGCCATTCCACGCAATCCGGCGCTGGCGCTGCCCGAGCGCCATCTGGGATTGGTGCTGCCCGGCGAGGTCAATGAATTTGACAGCTTCCTGGCTGAAGCGGCGGCGGCCATGGGCGACTATGTCGATCTCGCCAGATTTCAGGCCATCGCTGCCCCGCTCGACGCTGACGTAAGCGCTGCACCCAGCCTGCCACCTCTGGGCCAGCATATGGCGATTGCTCGTGACGATGCCTTTGCCTTTGCCTATCCGCATCTGCTCGATGGCTGGCGCAGTCAGGGCGCGCAACTGAGTTTCTTTTCGCCTCTGCTCAATGAGGCCCCGGCCTTCGATGCCGATGCGATATTTCTGCCCGGCGGCTATCCCGAACTGCATGGCGCGACGCTCGCCGCCGCCAATCTGTTCAAGGCGGGTCTGGTGGCGGCCCGTGATCGCGGCGCGCTGCTCTATGGCGAGTGCGGCGGCTTTATGGTTCTGGGCGAGGCGCTGGTGGATAAGTCAGGCACCAGCCACGCCATGGCCGGGCTATTGCCGGTAACCACCCGCATCGACCGGCCCAAGCGCATTCTGGGCTATCGCCGTCTGATACAGTCTAGTGATCTGCCCTGGCCCGGGCATCTGAACGGCCACGAATTCCATTATTCCTCGGCCAAACAGTCACGCCTGCCGCCGCTATTTGCCGCGACCGACGCGCGCGGTGATGCCATGCCGCCCATGGGCGCGGTAATCGGGCGGGTGATGGGGTCTTACGCCCACGTCATTGATGCGGCATAAGTCCGGTCATGGCCAAGGCATTGATGTTCATGGGGACCGGGTCGGACGTTGGCAAATCGCTGATGGTCGCCGGACTGTGCCGCGCCCTGGCCAATCGCGGGCTCAGGGTCGCGCCGTTCAAGCCGCAGAACATGAGCAATAATGCCGCCGTCACCGCCGATGGTGGCGAGATCGGTCGGGCCCAGGCGCTGCAGGCGCGGGCGTCGCGGCGCGCGCCGATCACCGCAATGAACCCGGTTTTGCTCAAGCCTGAACTGGAAACTGGTTCACAAGTGGTTGTGCGAGGGCAGCGGCGGGCCTCAATGACCGCGCGCACCTACTGGAATGAGCGTGGCAAGATGCTGCCCGAAGTGCTCGGCGCCTTTCGCGAACTGGCTGCAGATGTGGACGTCGTTCTCGTCGAAGGCGCTGGCAGCGCCTCCGAAGTCAATCTGCGCAGCAATGACATTGCCAATTTTGGTTTCGCACAAGCTGCTGATATTCCAGTGATTTTGGTTGGTGACATCCATCGCGGCGGGGTCATCGCGTCGGTGGTCGGCACCTTTGCCGTGGTCGATCCCATGGATGCCAAACGCATCCGCGCTACCCTGATTAACAAGTTTCAGGGTGATCCGTCGCTTTTCGCCGACGGCATTGCCTTTCTCGCACAAAAAACCGGCGTGCCCTGCTTCGGCCCGGTGCCCTGGTTTCCCGCCGCTCACAAGCTGCCTGCCGAGGACGTGCTGGCGCTGGCCGACTATAGCACGGACAAGTCCGGCAGCTTCACCATTGCCGTGCCGCAACTGCCGCGCATCGCCAATTTTGACGATCTCGATCCGCTGCGCGCCGAGCCCGGGGTCAATCTCGTGCTGGTGGCGCCGGGCCAACCCATTCCGCGCAGGGCCGACCTGATCATCCTCCCGGGCTCCAAAGCCACCCGCAGCGATCTGACGGCCCTGCGCGCCAATGGCTGGGATATCGATATTGCGGCCCATCACCGTGCCGGGGGCCGTATCATCGGCATTTGCGGCGGTTACCAGATGCTGGGCCGTTCCATTGCCGACCCCGACGGCATCGAAGGGGCGCCCGGTGTCAGCGACGGCCTCGGCCTGCTCGATGTCCAAACCGTACTGACCCCGGTCAAGCAATTGCGCGTCGAACAGGCCCTGCATCTGGCATCCGGCGCCACCATCGCCGGCTATCACATGCATATGGGAGCCACCCAGGGTCCCGACATTGCCCGGCCCTTTGCGCAAGTCGGTGGCGTCGGCGAAGGCGCCGTCAGTGCCGATGGGCTGGTACAGGGTACCTATCTGCACGGCCTTTTTGCTGCTGACAGTTTCCGTCGCGCCGTGCTGGGTAATGTCGCGGCGCCCGATTTCGCCTATGAAGCCAGCATTGAGCAGACGCTTGATGATCTGGCTGCTCACCTCGAACAGCATATTGATATCGACGCCCTGGTGGCGCTCGCCGAACCGGTTAGGCTGAAATGATGCACGCATTGATCGCTCCCCTGGCCCTGATTCTCGAGCGGTGGCAGGGCTATCCTCCTCGCCTGCTCGACCAGATCGGCCACCCGGTGATCTGGATGGGCAATCTGCTCACCTGGCTCGAACAGCGGCTGTGGAAGGTCGGTCAATCCGCCGAACAGCGCCGCACGCGCGGCATTGTCGCCCTGGTCGCCCTGCTCGGCGCGACGCTGGTGGTAACTGTCATGGTGCAACAGGTGCTGCGCGGCATCCCGCTCGGCTGGGTGCTCGAAATCCTGCTGGCCACGCCCTTCCTGGCGCAAAAGGAGCTGGGTCGGGCGGTGCAGGCGGTGGCCGATGCGCTGCTGACCTCGCTCGAAGCCGGGCGCGAAGCGGTGAGCCACATTGTCGGTCGCGATCCGCAGCAGCTTGATAGTGCCGGCGTGTCCCGCGCCGCCATTGAAACCCTGGCCGAAAGTACCTCCGACGGCGTGGTCGCACCCTGGTTCTGGCTGATCCTGCTCGGCCTGCCGGGTATCGCGCTCTACAAGGCCATCAACACCGCCGACTCCATGATCGGCCACCACAATGCGCGCTATGCCGATTACGGTTGGGCGGCCGCGCGGCTCGATGATCTGGTCAATCTGGTCCCCGCCCGACTGACCGCGGTTCTGGTGACCATTGCCAGCTTCTTCGTGTCCGGCGCCAGCCCGTCCAAGGCCTGGCAGGCGGCAAAGCGCGACGCCATGCAGCACCGCTCGCCCAATTCAGGCTGGCCGGAAGCCAGTTTCGCCGGCGCGCTTGGGTTTTCGCTGGGTGGACCGCGCAGTTACGATGGCGAGATGGTTGATCTGCCAATTATGGGGCAGGGCGAAACCAGGCTCGGTCCCTACCACATCACCCGCGCGCTCACGCTCTATCGCGTGACCCTCAACGTGCTGCTGGTGGTCAGCAGTGTGCTGGCATTGCTGATCCTGGCGGCCTGAGCCGCAGCCTATGAGACCTCGGGGTGAGTCGGTCGTCCTGCCAGGCGTGCTCGTCAATTCCCCCACGCCTTCGCGGTCCCGGCGCCATCGCCTCTCTCCCCGCAATGGGAGAGAGTCCTGCCGCTTTTTATTGCGGCAGCCCCATGGTCGGAATGGGCGGCTCACCCTTCAGCGTCATCGGCAGGCCGGCAATGACGAAATACACATCGTCGCAGATGTCGGCGAGCCGCTGATGCGCGCTGCCGGCCAGGTCGCGGAAGGTGCGCGCCATCGCATTGTCCGGCACAATGCCCAGTCCGACCTCATTGCTCACCAGAATGACCCGCGTCCCGTCCAGTTGCCCCAGCGTATCGCTCAGCCGCTCGACCTTCTCGGAGACATTTTCCCCGGCGATCAGCAGATTGGTGATCCACAAGGTCAGGCAGTCCACCAGAATGACGTCGTGGCTCCGGGCCGCCTTGATCAGGGTCGTCGACAGCGCCAGCGGCTCCTCGATGGTGGCAAATTGCCCGGCGCGTCCTGCCTGGTGGCTGGCCACCCGGTCGCGCATCTCGCCGTCAAGCACCTCGGCGGTCGCCACATAGACCGGCGTGCTGCCGCTACGCAGCGCCAGACTTTCAGCAAAGGCGGTCTTGCCCGAACGGGCTCCCCCCAGCACCAGCGCGTGTCGTGTCATGTTCAGGATTCCCATCTGATTGCTCCCGCTGATATTGCCACAGAATCATCCCCCAATGCCTGCCCATGTCACCGGCGCCGGCAAGCCATGCAGCGCTTGGACTTGGCAGGGATTTTTTGTGCCTTATCCTACTTTCGTCTTAGCCGCTTTGGCATTATGGTCCGCGCCGAAACCACCTAGAATCCCTTCTGATTTCGGAGACTCCGAGCGTGACCAGATACTACCTTGGCGTTGATGGCGGCGGTACCAATTGCCGCGTGCGTCTGGCCGATGAGAATCTGCGCACCCTGGCAGAAGTCAAGAATGGCCGCTCCAACCTGCAGATTGACGATGGCGCGCCTGCCTACAAGGCCATTCTGGATGGCACGCGTGACGTCTTCAAGGCCGCCGGCATCGACTATGCGCAAACCGCCAACACCTTTGCCTGCTTCGGCATGGCCGGCGGCCGTATGGACTCGGCCCGTGATGAATTCGCCGCACGCGCCTGGCCCTTCGCCGGGGTGAAGGTCTATGATGATATCGATATTGCCCATGCCGGCGCCCTGGCTGGCGAGGAGGGCGCGGTGATCATTGTCGGCACCGGCTCGGCCGCCCTGGCTGTGGTGGATGGTCAGCGCCATCAGGCCGGTGGCTGGGGTTTCCAGATCGGTGACCAGATGAGTGGCGCCATTCTGGGGCGCGAACTGGTGCGCTATGCGGTGGAAGCCGAAGATGGCCTGGTGCCGGCCTCGCCGCTGACCAGGGCGGTGATTGCGATGCTTGGCGGCGACAATCAGGCGGTCATGACCTGGTCATTTGCCGCCGACATGGACCTCAAGATCATCAGCCGGGACGGCTCGGAAGGTTGCGACGATGCGTTGATCGGCCGTGCCCCCGCCGAATACGGTAAAATCATGCCGCTGTTGAGCGACTATCTTGAACAAGGCGACCCGGTTGCCCTCAAAATGCTCGACCTGCAGTTTGGCTACATCGAAACCTATGTGAACTGGTTCAAGGCGCGCAATGCCAAGGTGATGGCGATCGTCGGTGGCTTCGGCCAGCGTCTGTTCCCGTTGCTGGAAAAGCGCTATGGCGATTTCGTCATGCTGCCGCGCCACGAGCCGCTGCATGGCGCGATCATCCTCGCCAAGCAAAATTTCGCCTGAACCGACCGTAAAACCAGGGACTAGCCCATTGTCCAGCCGCATCATTCCCGTTCCGTCCTTCGACTATGTGGTGTTCGGCGCCACTGGTGACCTGACCAAGCGCAAGCTGATCCCGGCGCTGTATCACCGCTTCCACGATGGCCAGTTCGACGAAACCAGCCGCATCATCGGCGCCTCGCGCTCCAAGCTCAGTGACGCGGAGTTCCAGAAGGCGGCGCGCGACGCCATCGTCCAGTTCGTCGAGAAGGAATATCAGGATGAAAAGGTCATCGACCGCTTCATCAAGATTTTCTCCTATGTGCCGGTCGATGCCAGCAACCCCGAGGCCTCGGGCGATTTGGGTAAAAATCTGCGCGACGATCCGGAAGTGATCCGCGCCTTCTATCTCGCCGTCGCGCCTGACCTGTTCGCGCCGATCGCTGAATACCTGCACAAGAAGAAGCTTTACCGCCGCGATGCGCGTGTGGTGATCGAAAAACCCCTGGGCCACGACCTTGCCTCCTCGGTGGAGATCAATGACGGCGTCGCCAGGATTTTCAAGGAAGATCAGGTCTATCGCATCGACCACTACCTCGGCAAAGAGACGGTGCAGAACCTTCTGGCGCTGCGCTTTGCCAACACCATGTTCGAGCCGATCTGGAACTCCGCCCATATCGACCATGTCCAGCTCACCGTAGCCGAAAGCGTCGGCGCCGGCACGCGGGGCTATTACGATGAATCGGGCGCCCTGCGCGATATGATCCAGAACCACATGCTGCAGCTGCTGTGCCTGGTGGCCATGGAGCCGCCGGCCAGCGACGACGCCGATGCGCTGCGCGATGAAAAGCTCAAGGTGCTGCGTTCGCTCAAGCCCATCACCAATGGTGATGTCGCCAAGAATACCGTGCGCGGCCAGTATAGGGGTGTCAGCTCGGAAACCACCTCGGTGGCCAGCTATCAGGACGAATTGCCCGACGACAAGAAGGGCAGCCGCACCGAAACCTTTGTGGCGCTCAAGGCCGAAATTGAAAACTGGCGCTGGGCCGGCGTGCCCTTCTATTTCCGCACCGGCAAACGCATGGCCAACCGCGTCTCGGAAATTACCATCCAGTTCAAGCCGATCCCGCACTCCATCTTCGATCATGCCGAGGGCGCGCCCAAGGCCAACAAGCTGATCATCCGCCTGCAGCCCGATGAGGGCGTCAAGCTGATGATGATGATCAAGGATCCCGGTCCTGGCGGCATGCGCCTGCGCGAGGAGCCGCTCAATCTGAGCTTTGCCCTGGCGTTCTCCGAACGAACGCCAGAAGCCTATGAGCGGCTGCTGCTCGACGTGATCCGCGGCAACCAGACCTTGTTCATGCGCCGCGACGAACTGGAGGCGGCCTGGAAGTGGATCGACCCGATCCGTGAGGCTTGGGAGCGCTCGACCGATGCGCCGCAATCCTATGTGGCTGGCACCTGGGGCCCCAGCGGCGCCATCGCCCTGATCGAACGCGACGGCCGCACCTGGCATGAGGACGACAACTAATGCTTCGGCGCTGGCTCACCCTCCCCCTTGAGGGGAAGGTGGCGACGCTGGGCCCAATGGGCCTTGGCAAAGCTGGGGAGGGGGCGCCTTGTGGTTCGCTGATGGTCCCCACCTCAGTCCCTCCCCTCAAGGGGGGCGAAAGAGCGACTGTCTTGGAAGGAATTTGGGCATGACCATTGAACGCCGCAGCTTTGCTGACAAGCCGACCCTCGCCCAGGAATTGGCGGAGGCCGTTGCCGATCGCATTCGCGCTGCCATCGCCGCGCGGGGCGAGGCCGCCATTGCCGTCAGTGGTGGCTCGACGCCGGGCCGTTTCTTTCTCGCCTTGGGCAAGACCAAGGATATCGACTGGTCCAAGGTCATCGTCACTTTGGTCGATGAGCGCTGGGTCGACGAAACCAATGACCGCTCCAACGCGCTGCTGGTCAATGAGCGCATGCTGCAAGGCCCGGCTGCCGTGGCGCGGTTCTTCCCGCTCTATTCGGGCGGCGATGAGCCCGATGCCGCTGGTGTCGCTCGCACCAATGCTCTGCTGGCCGGGCTGCCCGAGCAGTTTGCTGCTGTCGTGCTGGGCATGGGCAGCGACGGCCACACGGCCTCGTTCTTTCCCGGCGGCGACACGCTGGACGAGGCGCTGACTGCCGACGGCCCGACCCTGGCGATCCGTGCGCCCGGCGCGGGCGAACCGCGCATCACCTTTACCCTGCCGCGACTCCTCCGCGCGGATGGGCTGTACCTTCATATCGAAGGGGAGGAAAAAGCCGCCGTTCTTGACGCTGCTTTGGGAGATGGCCCGATCGAGGACATGCCCATTCGTGCCGTCTTGCGGTCCGGCCATACTGTCAACGTCTACTGGTGCCCATAGTCCCCTCAGCGATCCCCAATTGACCGCTCTGGCCACGAAGGGCTCCCCGGCGCGTTTTTGAGGAAAAGCGGTCCCGCTTTTCCTCGTTGAAGGCGCGACAACTGCAAAGTTAGGAGCCGATATGTCTGTCCGTCAGGCCATCCAGGATGTTACCGATCGTATCACGGCACGCAGCCGCGATAGCCGCCTTGATTATCTAAACCGTCTTGATGCCGCCCGCGAGGCCGGCGTCAACCGCACCGTACTCTCCTGTGGCAATCTGGCCCACGCCTTTGCCGCCTGCTCGCCCACCGAGAAGGCGCAACTGGCCGGCGGCAAGTCGCTCAATCTGGGCATCGTCAGCAGTTACAACGACATGCTGAGCGCGCATCAGCCCTATCAATTCTATCCAGACATCATCAAGCAGGCCGCCCGTGAAATGGGCGCAACGGCCCAGTTTGCCGGCGGCGTTCCGGCGATGTGCGACGGCGTCACCCAGGGCCAGCCGGGCATGGATCTCAGCCTGTTCAGCCGCGACGTGATCGCCATGGCCACGGCCATCGCCTTGAGCCACAACATGTTTGACGCTGCTGTCTATCTTGGCATTTGCGACAAGATCGTCCCCGGCCTGCTGATCGGCGCCCTGACCTTCGGCCATCTGCCGGCCGTTTTCATTCCTGCCGGCCCCATGCCCTCGGGCCTGCCCAATGACGAGAAGGCCAAGGTCCGCCAGCTCTATATGGAGGGCAAGGTCGGCCGCGCCGAACTGCTCGAGGCCGAGTCCAAATCCTACCACTCGCCCGGCACGTGCACCTTCTATGGCACTGCCAATTCCAACCAGATGCTGATGGAAATCATGGGCCTGCACCTGCCGGGCGCCAGCTTCGTCAATCCGGGCACCCCGCTGCGCGATGCGCTGACCAAGGCCGCCTCGGTGCGGGCCCTGTCGTTGAGCGCGCAGGGCAATGACTACACCCCGGTCGGTCACGTCATTGATGCAAAGGCCATCGTCAACGGTCTGGTCGGCCTGCACGCCACAGGCGGATCCACCAACCACACCATGCATCTGATCGCCATTGCGGCCGCCGCTGGCCTGCAGGTCACCTGGGACGATATGAGCGATCTCTCCGACGCGACCCCGCTGCTGGCCCGCGTCTATCCCAATGGCGTGGCCGATGTGAACCATTTCCACGCCGCCGGCGGCATGGGCTTCCTCATCCAGGAACTGCTCGAGAGCGGCCATCTGCATGAAGACGTCAAGACCGTCTGGGGCAACGGGCTGTCCAACTATACCGTCGAGGCCAAGCTGATCGACGACAAGCTGGCCTTCGAGCCCGCACCCAAGGAATCGGCGCTGCCCAAGGTGCTGACCACGGTGGCCAAGCCATTCCAGGAGACCGGTGGCCTCAAGCTGCTGAGCGGCAATCTCGGCCGTTCGGTGATCAAGGTCTCCGCCGTCAAGCCCGAGCACCGCGTCATCGAAGCACCTGCACGGGTGTTCCATGGTCAGGAAGGCCTGCAGGCCGCCTTCAAGGCTGGCGAGCTCACTGGAGACCTCATTGCCGTAGTGCGCTTCTCCGGCCCCAAGGCACTCGGCATGCCCGAATTGCACAAGCTGACCCCGGCGCTGGGCCTGCTGCAGGATCGCGGCTTCAAGGTGGCATTGCTCACCGATGGCCGCATGTCCGGCGCCTCGGGCAAGGTGCCTGCTGCCATCCACATGACCCCCGAAGCGGTCAATGGCGGCCCGATCTCCAAGATCCGCGACGGCGACATGATCCGGCTCGACGCCAATGCGGGCACGCTGACCTTCCTCGGCGACGAAAAGGAGTTCTTCGCCCGCACCCCGGCCACCGAAGATCTGCGCAGCCAGCATTTCGGCATGGGCCGCGAACTCTTCGCCAACTTCCGCGCCATGGTCGGCGTCGCGGACAAGGGCGCGAGTGTGTTTCAGTAACTTCGAACCGACCCGCAGGGTCAAATCGCTCCTGTGGAGCGATTTGAGGCAAGAAGGCCATGAGGCCTATGGCCGAATGGCTCAGGCTGCGGGCAGGGTCATCGGTTCGATGGACCGCAAGGCCTCGTCCGCAGCCGCTTCGGCCAGTGTCAGGTCGTAGAGACCCTGCATGTTGATCCAGAATTCCGGCGTCATTGAAAAGAACCGCCCCAGTCGCAGCGCAGTGTCGGGCGTGACACCGGTTTCCGCGCGCACCAGTCGCTCGATCCGGGTGCGCGGCACGCCAAGCCGGGCCGCCAAGGCATAGGGCGTTAGCTTGAGCGGCTCCAGCAGTTCCTCGCGGAGATATTCCCCTGGATGCACCGGTGGCGTGATCCTGATAGCCATGGTCATGTCCTTTCAATGGTAGTCGACAATCTCTACATCCTCGGCGCGTCCATCCACCCAGCGGAAACAGATACGCCATTGTTGGTTGATGCGGATCGAATGCTGTCCTGCCCTAATGCCCGACAGCGCTTCCAGCCGGTTGCCAGGCGGCACGCGTAGATCGGCAAGCTTTGTGGCTGACATCAAAGCTGCCAACTTACGTTGCGCAGGACGCAACAGATCCGGCGCAAAGCCCTTGGGGCAGTTGCCACGCGATACCTGCTCGGCAAACTTGCCTTTGAACGATCCAATCATCCGCAACCTGAGAACGTATTATTAAGTGATACTAAGATTACTAAGATTGATGTCAAGAATACGTATCATCTAGAGATACGTCTACCGACTCCGCCCGAACAGCCGCTCGATATCCTTCTGTTTGAGCTCGACATAGGTCGGGCGGCCGTGGATGCACTGGCCGGAATGCGGCGTGGCTTCCATGTCCCGCAGCAGAGCGTTCATTTCGTCGACCCTGAGCCGTCGCCCTGACCGCACCGAGCCATGGCAGGCCATGCGGGCGATGATGGCCTCCATCCGGTCGCTGACCGCGGCGATGGAATCCCATTCGGCCAGCCCGTCGGCAATATCGCGCACCAGCCCTTCAATGTCGGTATTGCCCAATAGCGCGGGAGTTTCGCGCACGGCGACGGCACGCGGCCCGAAGCGTTCGAGATAGAGCCCGAAGCGTTCCAGTTCCGGTGCGGCGTCTTCGAGCCGGGCGCAGTCTTCCTCGGGCAGTTCCACCACCAGCGGGATCAGCTGCGCCTGGCTGGGTACCGGGCCCGACGCCAGCTGTGCCTTGAACCGCTCATAGACCAGCCGCTCATGAGCGGCGTGCTGATCGACTAGCAACAGGCCCTCGCCATTCTGCGCGATGATGAAATTGTCAAACATCTGCGCCCGCGCCGTGCCCAGCGGGTAGTCGGCCAGCGCCGGGGCCGGTTCGGCCTCCACCCGCGCGCTGGGCCCGTCAAGGCCCTCAATGCGCGGCTCGCCAAAGCCGGGCGAGAACGGGTTGCTGCTGCCCGATCCCGACACGCGCTCATAGCCGGCGAACGCTGCTGTCTGCGCGGGACGGTAGGGGAAGGCGGCCGAGGATGGGACACCGGCCTGCGGCTCTGGCGCCGTGAACGCCCCCAGCACATCGTCGGCCACACTGCTTGAGGCCCTGAACCCGGCGGCCGCCAGCCCCTCGCCAATCGCCCGGATCACCGCGCTGCGCACCGCCCCCCCATCGCGGAAGCGCAATTCGGCCTTGGCCGGGTGCACATTGACGTCAACCTCTGCTGGATCAATGGCAATATAGAGCGCCACCACCGGGAAGCGGTCGCGGAAGACATAGTCGCCATAGGCGGCCCGCACCGCCCCCACCAGCACCTTGTCGCGCACCGATCGACCATTGACGAAGTAGAACTGGCTCAGGCCATTGGCCCGCGTATAGGTGGGCAGCCCGGCCATCCCGGCCACCACCACACCATGCCGGCTATGCGCCAGCGTCACTGCGTTCTGCGCGAAATCATCACCGATCACCTGCGCCAGCCGGGCCTGCAGGGCGCCGGTGCCGGTGACCGCCGGCCAGTTCGACGCCGAGCGGTCGCTGCCATTGAGCACAAAATGCACGCTGGGATTGGCCATGGCGAGGCGCTTCAGCACATCGGTGATGGCGCCGGATTCACCGCGATCGGTCTTGAGAAATTTGAGCCGCGCCGGGACATTGGCGAAGAGGTTCTTCACTTCGACAATGGTGCCCCGATTCAGCGCCTGTGGCACCGGCCCCGAGCGCACGCCATTGCGCACCTCAATGCGCAACCCGTTCTCGGCATCAGCGGTGCGCGACGAAATGGTCAGCTCGGCCACCGAGCCAATTGATGCCAGCGCCTCGCCGCGAAAACCGAGGCTCCGGATATCGTCAAGGTCGTCGCCGGCGAGCTTGGAGGTGGCGTGGCGCTCCACTGACAGCAGCAGATCGGCCCGATCCATGCCGTGCCCGTCATCCTCGATGCGCAGCAGGCTCTTGCCGCCCGCCGCCGTGGTGACAACGATGCGACTGGCGCCGGCATCAATGGCGTTCTCCACCAGTTCCTTGACCACGCTGGCAGGCCGCTCCACCACCTCGCCAGCGGCGATGCGGTTGATCAGAACTTCGGGCAGTTGGCGGATGGGCACGGGCGATTCTCCTGAGTGCCGAATATAGAGGTTTAGCCGGCGCTTTCCGACCCGCTTGTGCAACTTGCCCCCGGCCAGTATCACCAGCGGATGACCCAGCCGCCCAGCACCCCGATGAACCACGCCCTGGCACTGGCCGAAGAAGCCGCCGCCAATGGTGAAGCCCCCGTCGGCGCCGTCATCATGGAAGGCAATATCGTGCTGGCCGCCGAGCGCAACCGCATGAAGGCGCTCAATGATCCCACCGCCCACGCCGAATTGCTGGCCATGCGTGCCGCGCTGGCCAGGCGCGGCACCGGCAGGCTCGATGGCTGCGATCTCTATGTGACGCTGGAGCCCTGCGCCATGTGCGCAGGCGCCATTGCGCATACGCGGCTGCGGCGGGTCTATTTTGCTGCCGAGGACCCCAAGGCCGGGGCGGTGGAAAACGGCATACGCCTGTTCGACCAGCCCACCTGCCACCACCAGCCCGAAGTGATCGGCGGCATCGGCGCTGAACGCGCCGAAACCATGCTCAAGGATTTCTTCCGCGCGCTGCGGCACGACTGAGCCTGCGCCGGTCCGCTCAGCTCAGCGGAAACACATCCCGGATTTTCGGGTCACGCAGCCACAGCGCTACCCACATGGCCACGCCGAAATAGATGCTGAACAGGGTATGGCTGAACAGCGGATTGTCGACCCGCAGATTGGCGGCCAGTGCGGCGCTCAGCAGGCCTGTCATCAGAACGGCCCCGAGCAGGGCTGTGCGGGGAAACGCATAGAGCGCCATGCAGGCCAGCTCGATGCAGCCGATCAGCAGCATGTACTTGATCGGCCAGCCGACCACGGTCAGCGGTTCGATGGCCGCCTGTAGCCCAAGCAGTTTGGGTGCGACCGATGCCCCCAGAATAAACACGATGAGCAACCCGCTCAAAATCCAGCCCGCCAGTACCATGATCGACCCCTTTCATGGGCAGCGTGAATGCTGCCTCAGCACCACGACGAACCAGGGGCGTCGGCTTCGACATACCCCATGATCCCATTGGCGAGCGAGGGCGTTTTCGCCGGGCTACCTGACCCCGGCCGCAGGCAACCGGTCCTGGATATAGTCTTCGATCTTCTGGGCCAGAATGCGCTTGAACCGGTCCTTCTCGGCCTCGCCATGGGACACGATTTCGCGCACGCGCCAGAACTCCAGCGCGCCGAAATTGGCGACATGTGGCCTTATGTAGATGTCGGGCGGATAGGCCGCCATCATATGCGCCGTCAGCGAATGCATCATGATCTGGGCTGAGCCGAACCACAGGTCGAGCGCCTTGTGATCGGTCTTGGCTATGCCTTGGGACGGGTCGCCATTGACGTCGATGCCGATCAGGAAATCGGTGCCGATATCGGCCTGGTCGAGCGGCAGCGGATTGACCACTCCGCCATCGACCAGGATGTGGTTGGCATAGGTCACCGGCCTGAACAGGCTCGGTATGGCGATCGAGCCGGCGATGGCGGGCCGCAGCGCGCCCGAATTGAACACCACCTGGTGCCAGCTTTGGAAATCGGTAGCCACAACATAGAGCGGGATCTTGAGATCCTTGAACTCGAGTGGGAACCCCTCCGGAATGAAGCTGTCGACAATGCTGCTGGCATCGAGCTGCATGGAAATGCCATTCTTGAGAATGCCGCCCAGGCCGCGCAACTGGATCGCCCACAGCTTGGTGGCGATGGTGCGCATCGTGCCCAGCACTGAAAAGGAGTGCTCGCGCAATTCCTTGCCCGTCATGCCCGCCGCCCAGCCGGCGCCGATCAAGGCGCCGATCGAGGTGCCCGAAATAACCGTCGGTCTCAGCCCGAGTTCATCCATGGCTTCAATATAGGGAATATGGGTCAGTCCGCGCGCCGAGCCGCCGCCCAGTGCGATGCCAATTCTTGGCCCCGAAATCGTGCTCATTGCGTCCCGCTCCTTGCCCTTGTTGCGCAGACGGTCGGCGAAGGCTTGGCCGCGCATTTGCAGCGGGGTCAGCGGACGGGGCGACGGCGTCTGGCCAAAGACTGTCTTGCCCGAGCTTAGCGTACTTAGGTTGAGGAAAGGTTCAGAGGCCGCTGCGGGCAAGCTCGCGCCAGCCGATGTCGCGGCGGCAGAAGCCTTCGGGCCAGTCAATTTTGTCCACGCCTGCGTAAGCACGCTGCTGTGCCTCCCGGACACTAGAGCCCAGTGCGGTCACGTTAAGCACGCGTCCGCCCTCAGCAAGTAAACGCAGGCCATCGCGCCGCGTTCCCGCGTGGAACACTTGAACATGCGCGGAGCCGGCATTTTCCAGTCCCTTGATCACCGAGCCCTTGGCGTAGCTGCCCGGATAGCCCTTTGTGGCCATGATGACGGTCAGGGCATATTGGTCCTTCCAGACCACGTCATGCCCCGCCAGCGTGCCGGTTGCTGTGGCGTGCAGCAACGGCAGGACGTCGCTCTCCATGCGCAGCATCATCACCTGGGTTTCCGGGTCACCAAAGCGGGCATTGTACTCCACCAGGCGGGGCCCGGTCGCCGTCAGCATCAGCCCGGCATAGAGCACGCCCTGATAAGGAGTGCCGCGCGCCGCAAGACCCCTGACCGTGGGCCAGATCACCCGGTCGAGTGTTTCCTGATAGATTTCCGGGGTCATCACCGGGGCAGGGGAATAGGCGCCCATGCCGCCGGTATTGGGGCCGGTATCGCCGTCAAAGGCGCGCTTGTGGTCCTGGGCGGTGGTCAGCGGCAGAATGTCGGTGCCGTCGCACAGCACGAACAGGCTGACCTCCTCGCCCTCCATGAATTCCTCGATCACCACTTCTGCGCCGGCCTGGCCAAAAGCCCCGGCAAAGCAATCGATGATCGCCGCCTCGGCTTCGTCCACGCTCATTGCGACCGTGACGCCCTTGCCGGCGGCCAGTCCGTCAGCCTTGATCACGATAGGGGCGCCTTGCGTATAGAGATAGGCCAGCGCCGCCGCTTCGGTGTCAAAGCGCCCATAGGCGGCGGTGGGGATGCCCATCTCGTCGCACAGTGCCTTGGTAAAGCCCTTGGACCCCTCGAGCTGGCCGGCTGCCCTGGATGGGCAGAAACAGTCAAACCCCGCGGCCCGCACGTCGTCGCCCAGCCCGGCCACGACCTGGGCATCGGGACCGACCACCACGAAGTCGATTTTTTGGGCTTGGCAGAAAGCCACGACAGCAGCGTGATCGGTAATGTCGAGTGCAACATTCTCGGCGACCGCGCCCGTCCCGCCATTCCCTGGGGCAATGAACAGCTTGCTCAACTGCGGCGACTGGGCGATTTTCCATGCCAGCGCATGCTCGCGCCCACCCGAACCGATCACCAGAACCCGCATGTCATGCCCTCCGCGCTTGTTGTGCGCGTGATGCACCAGCACGGCTGAGGGTGCAAGGGCGAGCGGTCACAATTGTGACCAGGCAGCCGCCCCTACATCTCGGCTTCGATGAACACGCGAGTCAGGTCGCCATTCCATTCGCCATGGAACTTGTCGAGCCAGCGCTCCGCCGGGGATTTTGACAGGCGGATGGTTTCTTCCAGCGGCGCCATGTGTATGGTCTCATCCTCACCCTTGGCGTTCAGGCGATTGCGGCGGACCAGACCTGCCTGGGCGATGCCCACCGCCTGCGCCGCAAAATCATAGACATTGGTCCGCTCAAACGGCGTCATCAGTCCCAGTCGCGGTACCTCGTGGCGCATATCCTCGCGCTCCGACTGGGTCCATGGCGCGATCAACTCATAGGCGGCTTCAAGCGATACGGCGTCGTACAGCAACCCGGTCCAGAACGCTGACAGCGCCGTCACCGATCTTTCGTCGCCCATATCGCCGCCGCGCATTTCCAGGAACTGCTTGAGGCGCACTTCGGGGAAAATCGTCGAAAGGTGGTCTTCCCAATCCTTGATGGTGGGTTTTTCGCCCGGCAACTGCCTCAGTTCGCCGCGCAGGAAGGCCCGGAAGCTCTCGCCAGCCACATTGACATAATTACCATCGCGGACCACGAAATACATCGGCACATCCAACGCGTAGTCGGCATATTGCTCGAAGCCGAAGCCCTCCTCGAAGGCGAAGGGCAGCATGCCGGTGCGCGCGTCATCGGTGTTGAGCCAGATGTGGCTGCGAAAGCTGAGATAGCCGGTGTCGCGACCATCAGCGAACGGGGAGTTGGCAAACAGCGCGGTGGCGACCGGCTGCAAGGCCACCGCCACGCGCAGCTTCTTGACCATGTCGGCTTCACTGGAAAAATCCAGATTGGCCTGCACCGTCGCCGAGCGGAACATCATCGAGGTGCCCAGCGTGCCGACCTTTTCCATATAGGGTTTCATGATGGCGTAGCGTGATTTGGGCATCGAGCAGATTTCCTCGACCGACCACAGCGGCGTAACGCCCAGGCCCAGGAAATGGATGTCGAGCGGGCCGGCGACCTTCTTGCTGACCGCCATATGGTCGGCCAACTCGGCCGCTGAGGCATGCAGGTCGATTTGCGGCGATCCCGACAGTTCGAACTGCCCGCCGGGCTCCAGCGAAATCCCGCCCGCGATCTCGTCATTGCGCAGGCCGATGACATTGTCGCCGTCATAGAATGGATGCCAACCGGTCTCTGCCTGGATGCCGTCCAGCAGGGCGCGAATGCCATTGGGACCCTCATAGGCCACTGGCCGCAGCGGATTGGTGTGGAACACATGCTTTTCGTGTTCGGTGCCAATGCGCCATTCGCTCTCGGGTTTGCACCCGCGCGCCATAGCCTCAATCAGGTCGGCACGCGATTCGATCAGAGGGCTGTAGCTATCGGCGCCGGCCATGAAGTATCCTCGGTCTAGGAGGGGAAAATGATGGGCGGAACATAGCGCCGCGCAAGCCGAATGCAATCGCCTTTTATCGCCAATCGCCGATGATTGCTTGAATTACCGCCAAGCCGGCCACCGCTGCCGTGTCGGCGCGCAAGATGCGGGGTCCCAGGCTAATCGGCGCCACATAAGGCAAGCCGAGCAACTTTGCCCGTTCCTCCTCGGAAAATCCACCCTCAGGCCCAATCAGCAGGCCCACGGGCTTGCCCCTCAGCGCGCTCACCGCCTCGACCGGCGAGGCAGACGCCGCGCCTTCGTCAGCCACGATCAGCTGTCGCTCGACCGGCCAGCCATCGAGCAGGCGTTCCAGGGTAATTTCCGGCTCAACGCGGGGAACGCTGAGGACTTCGCATTGTTCGGCCGCCTCAATGGCATTGGCCACCAGCCGCTCATGCTTGAGACGGCTGACCTGGGTGCGACGGGTCAGTACCGGCTGAATGGTGCCCACGCCCATTTCGACAGCCTTCTGGATTACATAGTCGAGACGCTCGCTTTTCAGCGGTGCAAAACCATACCAGAGATCCGAAACCGGCGTCTGTTCGGCGATCTGCTCGACCAGTTCGAGCCCCACCGACTTCTTGGAATCGCTGGTCAGCGCGCAGCGCCAGGCACCATCGCGCCCATTGAACAGCACCACCTCATCGCCCACGCTCTTGCGCAGCACGGCGGCCAGATACATCGACTGCTCCTTGCCCAGCGTCAGCTGTCCGCCAGCGGTCAGATCGGGTTCAACATAAAGGCGCGGCAGATTGGCATGGGTGCGGGGCATGCGTCGCAGATACCATCGTGATGACGCTTTTGTCATCGCCGTTATGCACGCCGACTTATTTCAAAGTACTCTTCTGCCCAATCCGCCCAAGCTTTACAGGCGGCTACGTCGTCATCCAACCTTCGGGTCAGATCTGCCTTTTCGCGTGCCAAGCGAAACGCGAAATATAGTTCCTGACATTTGTCGCCCTTCCGCTGCAAGCCGGATTCAAATTCGATCAGATCGCCCATATCAAGCTCCTTCGTGACTCAGTGATACTCGTGAATAAGTGTCGCCGCTCAGCCATGTCTCGGTTTAAGTCACCAATGGTTGGCACTCATCTCTCCCTAGCGGTTAACTCTGTTAACACCGGGGATAGCGGGTAATTATTCTTGCTGGGGCAGGCCGTTTCTGGGGAGCGCCAGAATCGAGTTTTGTGCATAACTGGTGCAAAGCTTGGTCGTATTCTCGCGGGATATATTTCCATATTTTTTTCGGCAGATGTCACCCCGGCACCTATCTCTGCTAAAAATTCCATCAGATTCTCCGCGCCAGCGAGAAGAATGCGGACAAGGAGCCCACCATGTCGGATGCCAACCAGCCCCAGAGCGTCGCCGATGCCCAATCGGGCAATTGGGTTGATCGCTACTTCCCCGACTGGCTCAAGCCCTATGCGCGGCTGGCGCGCTGGGATCGGCCCATCGGCTTCTGGCTGCTGTTCTGGCCCTGCACCTGGGGCCTGGGATTGGCGGCGATCGCCAAGCCGGAACGCGGCTTTGATTTTCCGGCGGCCATTATGATGCTGATTGGCGCGGTGCTGATGCGCGGCGCCGGTTGCACCTTCAACGATATTGTCGATCGCGACATCGATATGCAGGTCGCCCGCACCCGCTCGCGGCCGATACCTTCGGGGGCCGTCACCAGCCGCGATGCGCTGGCTTTTCTTGTCGCCCAGGCTCTGCTGGCCTCGGTCGTGCTGTTCCAGTTCAATCGCTTCACCGTGCTGGCCGGGGTGGCCTCGCTGGTTCTGGTGGCGATCTATCCCTTCATGAAGCGCATCACCTGGTGGCCCCAGCTATTCCTCGGCCTGGCCTTCTCCTATGGCGCGCTGGTCGGCTGGAGTTCGCAAAGCGCCGGCCTGGCCATGCCGGCGCTGCTCGCCTATTTCGGCACCATCCTCTGGGTCATCGGCTATGACACGATCTACGCGCTGCAGGATGTGGAGGACGACGCGCTGATCGGCGTCAAATCCACTGCGCTGCTGTTTGGCAGCAAGGCCCGCCTGATTGTGTCGGGGTTCTATGCCGCTGCCTATGTGCTGTGGCTCGCTGCCGCCACCCTGGCCGGTGCCGGTATCGTCTTTGCCGTGTTCTCGCTGGTAGCCGCCGGCCTGTTGGCCTGGCAGGTGCAGACCCTCGACGCCGAAGTCGAGGGCAATGCACTGGCCCGGTTCAAATCCAACCACTATGTCGGCATCGCGCTGGTGCTGGCCATGCTGGCCGACTGGGTGTGGTAGGCAGCGTTCGCCTCAGGCGCCGTTTGGGTCACAAAAGTGGTGCTCAATGTTAACATTGTACTAACGCCAAAAGGGTTGACCGCACCACCGGTCAACCCTTTTTGACGTCACTTGGAGGTGTAGAAAAACTCAGGCGTCAAGCTGGCCGGGCTTGCGGCGGTTGAGAAAACGCGGGCGGCGACCAGCTTCGGCAACCAGCTTGCGGCGGCTCTGACTATTGCCGACCATGACGCCATCGACCTGCTGGCTATAGGGCATATAGGCGCCGTCGCCGGCCTTGATGAACAGCGGCAGGCGCAGCTTCTTGCCCCAGTTCTGCCATTCAGCGACGACACTGTGGTTGCCCTCTTCTTCGAACACACGGTAGTTCAGCGCGCTGTCGGAATGGACCAGCTCGATCGAACTGGTCAGCACGCCGTCTTCCGACAGCGCCGTTGCCACGGCAACACCGATGAACTCGGTGACCGGCACCTTGATCTTGATCGCCACGCCGCTCTGTTCAAGCATGCGGCGGATCGTGACCGTTTTGACCGGGTCCCGGGGGCCGTTGTCGTTGGCGGCAACGAACCGGCGCTCCGCAACTGCGGGCTTGCCGAATGCCAGGACGACCGACGATCCTTCCAACGCAAAACCATGAACCATTGTGAATTCGCCTTCCTGTCAACCTCGAGAGCTGATTTTTGGTGCCCTCTTTTATAGGCTCAACATACCCGCCGAACTTACCTGGCTCCTTAATCGGTTGGGTTAAGTTTATCTTGTTTTTCGAGAGGGTTAGCAGGACGTTGCACCCAGTAGCAACCGGTTAACCCCGCCCGGTGTGGGGCTGTTAACGCTGCCACATTTGGCGCGCTGGCGAAGGCGCGCCGAGCCCCCCTTGTCCAAACTCCGGGGCAAGCCTAAAAGGCCCGGAATATGCCCGTTCCGCCCACCTCCCACGCCGACGATCTTGAACTGCTCCGCACTGCCGCGGTGGCAGCGGGCATCATTGCCACTGGCTTCTTCAGGCGTGATGTAAAGAGCTGGAACAAGGAAAATGCCTCTCCGGTAAGCGAAGCCGACATCCTGGTGGATCGCTATCTGGCCGCGACGCTGCTGCAGGCGCGCCCGACCTATGGCTGGTTGAGCGAAGAAACCACGGACAATCCTTCACGATTGAATTGCGAGCGCGTGTTCGTGGTCGATCCGATCGACGGGACGCGTGGCTTCCTGCGCGGTGAGGATAGCTGGACGGTGTGTCTGGCGGTGGTGGAAAACGGGGTCGCTGTGGCCGGGGTCGTTTACGCCCCCATGCGCGACGAACTCTATGAGGCGGTCAGGGGAGGGGGTGCCCGGCTCAATGGCCAGCCTATCCGGCGCCGCCGCCGTCCCGGATCGCCCCCGGTTATTCCCGCCGCTGGTGCTGTGCATCAACAATTGCAGGATGCCGGACTCAATTATACGCGTGGCCCCTATTATCCTTCCCTGGCCTATCGGCTGGTCCAGGTAGCCACCGGCACGCTCGATGCGGTGGTCAGCCGCCGCGGCAGTCAGGACTGGGATATCGCCGCCGCAACGGTCATTCTGGACGAGTGCGGCATCGACATTGCCGATGTCTGCTGTGGGTTCCCCCGCTTCAACAAACGCGATATCCGCCACGGGGCGGTTGCGGCGCTGGGCGACATGAGCCTAAAACCCCTGCTCCATGCGGCGCTGATCACGGTCTATGGCTGCCCTGCCGATGAAGCGTCCGCCGTATCGCAAACGTCCACCGATGAACGGATCTGAACCGATGGCTGATAAGAACGTCCCCCAAGAACAATTGCTGCACCTGGTGATCGGCGGCGAACTGTCCAGTATCGAAGGCATTACCTTTGCCGATCTCGACAAGGTCGACATTGTGGGACTGTATCCGAACTATGCTGCTGCGCTCGTCGCCTGGAAGCAGAAGGCACAGATGACCGTTGATAGCGCCCAGACACGCTATTTCATTGTGCACCTGCACCGTCTGCTCGACCCGCAGTCCGACAAGAGGTAACGGATCTAGGCCTCAGTCAGGTCTCGAGCACGTCCAGAATTGCCTGCATCGCGCCCGGGCCGCCAATTCGTTGGCGGCCAATATTGGCCTGCCGCCGCCGCTCCTCGTCGTCCCCCAGCAGGTTACGCAGTGCGGCGCCGATGGCCCCGGCATCTGCCGATACCACGGTGCGCGCATCACCAAACAGCTTCTGCTCATCGTTGAATCGTGAGCGGCGGTCGCGTTGGTTGACGAAGGTCACCGCCGGTCTGCCCAGCCCCAGCGCCTGTACGGTTGCAGTGCCAGCCTGCGACAGCACCACATCGGACGCCTCCAGAAGATTGCCCATCGCCCCACCCCGCGCCATCTGAACGGTCAGTTCGCCATCGGTCAACTCGCCCAGATCATCCGATTCCGCGCTCAGCATATGACTGCGCCGCAACCCGGTCTTTTTGGCCAGATCGTCAATATTGATACCGCCGGCGACGGCCAGAAAGATATCGGGCCGCTCATCGATCGGCAGGGTGCGCAGGGCATCTATCTGCAACTCAAAACTCTCGGCGGTCAACGCGCGACTGCCTGGCAGCAGCGTCACACCCAGCCGTCGGCTGCGACGCGCCTGGGCGTCGTAATTACCATGGGGAACCGTATCCATCATCACATTGCCCGCCGAGCGGGCATCGACGCCGACACTCTCCAGCGATTGCGCCAGGCTGTCGGCCCGACAGAACACCGTCCTGCAGGCGCGTTTGATGACAAATCGCTCAGCGGCCGAATACAGCCGCGCCGCGCCGGTCTTGTAGACGTCCAGATAGATCAGATCGCGATGTCCGGTGGCATAGGCCGCCAGCACACCGGTGACATCACCCACCACGACAACGCGCTCATATTTGCCGCGGATCCTGCGCAAGAAACGCAGGGCTGGTGGCACGGTCTTCAGCCCGCCATTGGCCAGGTCGCGTTGCAGTGAGCCTTTGACATTGCGCCAGCCTTCAGAGGCCAGCGTAGCGCGGGGCCCGACAATCGGACAGATCCCGGTAAAGGCATTGCCGGCGCCGATCATCGGATAGGCTTCAACTTCAGTGGTTTTTGGCAGGCGCGCAATAATGGCCGCGGCAATCCAGTCTTCGCCGTGACCATTGGATATGAACAGGAAACGACGGCGGCGGACAGACGCTTCCGGCACCATCAGGCGTCCAGGCCAAACCGGGCGAACGCCGTATGCGCCGCGGCAGCATCGGCATAGGCTTCCTGACGATCGACGTTCCAGTAAAATAGTTCATCAAGGGGAATAGGCTTGCCGGTGATGGCGCAACGGGCAAAACTGCCCGGCTTGAGGACGACGTAATCGCCATCAAGATAACGGATCACCGCTTCGGTGGGCCCAAGGCCCTTGTCGAAAAGGTTCATCATGAAAGTCCTTAAACTAGGTATCGATATAGCGCCCAATGCTGCGGATCAAAAGAGGCTTTCCTGACTGCCATTATCCTGTTGGCCACGTGGCTTTTTCTTGATTACCGGACTACCAGCAATTGTTGCCGGAACTGCGCCGTCAGCAAATTCGATGGCCACCGCATCGCCGGGGCTGAGTCCGGCCCGTTCTTGGACCAGATTACCGTCGGCGTCCTTTATGACGGCGTAGCCGCGCGCCAGCACGTTTCTGTAGCTCAGCGACGCCAGCATCTTGTCAGCTTGGCTCAGCGCCTTGCGGCAGTCACTCAAGCGCACTGTCATGCCACTGCGCAGCCGCGACGACATTGGCGTCAACAGGCTGCGCGCGTGGCGCAATTCAGTCCCCAGTGCAACTGGCGAGATTTTGTGCCCGACACCCAGCCACTGGGCCTGCTTGCGTTCGAGCAGCCGCGCTATCGCCGTTCCCAGCAGCGCGGCGCGCGGATCAAAAGTGAGGCGGGTGCGATCCACGGTCTTGCGCAACCCCGTTTCCGCGCGCAACGACAAGTTGCGCAACCGTTCGGTGCCCTCCTGGCGTTGGCCATGCAGCAGGCGCGGCGCAAATCGGGAATCAAGCCGCGAGAAATGGACGCGCGATGACTGCACCGAATGGCGCAGATTGCCCAGCAAATTGGCGGCGGCGTAGTCGAGCCGCTGGCGTTGCAGTGCCACCAGATCGCTCGCCCGGGGCAGGCCGGCCACGGCAGCACGCAAGCGGTCCCGTGCCGTCGCAGTAACGCGTCGCGTGGCTTGGCGCTGGCGGCCCCCCAGATCATCGACATAGCCGATCAGCTCGGTTCGCACCGGCACGGCGGCTTCGGCGGCGGCCGTCGGTGTGGGCGCGCGCATGTCGGCAGCGTAATCGATCAAGGTGGTGTCGGTCTCATGCCCGACCGCTGAAATAATCGGAATGCCGCTGGCGGCGACGGCCCGCACCACAGCTTCTTCGTTGAAGCCCCACAGGTCTTCGATTGAACCGCCACCCCGCGCCACAATCAGCAGATCGGGTCGCGGCATGGTCCCGCCGGGCAGCATGGCATTAAAGCCTTCAATGGCGGCGGCGACTTCGGTCGCGCAAGTCTCGCCCTGTACGCGTACGGGCCACACCATGACGTGGCTGGGAAAACGATCGGCCAGGCGGTGCAGGATATCGCGGATCACCGCGCCCGTGGGTGAGGTGATGACGCCAATCACGCGCGGCAGATAGGGCAGGGGTCTTTTGCGTTCACGCGCAAACAGCCCTTCGGCTTGCAGCTTGCGCTTGCGCTCTTCGAGCAGCGCCATCAGCGCGCCGGCCCCGGCTGGTTCGATATTGTCGATAACGATCTGATATTTGGACGAGCGTGGGAAGGTGGTCAGGCGCCCGGTGGCGATGACTTCGAGTCCTTCCTGGGGTTTGAAGGTCAGCTTGCTGTAATTGCCCTTCCACACGACCGCGTCGATAGCCGCGTTTTCATCCTTCAGGGTGAAATAGGCGTGGCCCGACGAGTGCTGGCCGCGAAAGCCGGAAATTTCGCCGCGCACCCGCACATGGCCAAATTCGTCCTCGACGGTGCGTTTGACCGCCTGAGCGATCTCGCTGACGCTGAACTCGGTGGCATTGGTAAGAATGTCGGCCATGACCGTTGGTGCGACATCGGCCCGGGCAGGTCAAGACCCGAGCCGGCTTACTCCGCAGCTTCTGCGTCGGGCAGGGCGGTTTCGAGATTGCCCATCGACTGAACGATATGGCTGGCCAGCGCGTCATAGATGCCGCCATAGGCGTGGCTGGCTCGCATGAGGGCGATCTGCGCATCGCCCAGCCGCGGCAGGCCGACATCGTCATTTATCACCCGCATGCCCGGCTGCAGTGCGCTTTCGGGTAGAAAGCCGATAGCCAGATCCGAGAGCACCGCGCTCGAAATCGCCGTGGCGTTCGAGGACGTATAGGCAATGCGATAGTCCTTGCCGGTGCGATCGAGGGCTTCGAGCGCGTCCTTGCGCCAGATGCAGCATGACGGACCGCAGGCAATGGCTATCGGCTCGCTGGCGAGAGCCCGTCCGCCATGCGACGTCACCCAGTGCATCTTCTCGGTGCGGAACAGCTCCCCGTAATTCTGTTCGGTGCCCTGGGTGAAAACGATCAGGTCATAGCGCCCGACCCGCATACCGTTCAGCAGCTCCTCCGAGGCCATGCAGGCGACATCCACGGCGATCTTGGGATGGGTGCGCTGAAAGCTCGACAGAATGACGGGCAGCAGCCGCACCGCATAGTCGTCCGGCACGCCGAAGCGGATCGACCCCGCCAATACGCCATCGGAGAAGTGGTCCATGATCTCGGCATTGGTGCGCAGCATCTTGCGTGCGCGGGCATAGAGCGCCTCGCCATGCACGGTCAGCGTCACGCTGCGGCCGTCGCGAGCCAACAAAGACTGCCCCAGCCGCTCTTCGAGCCGCTTGATTTGCATGGAGACGGCCGACTGGGTCTTGTTCACCCGCCGCGCCGCCTCGGTGAAGCTGCCGCAATCGGCAATGGCACAGAAGCTTTGCAGCTGGTCCAGATCAAGCGGTGCGGCCATAGCCCCTCACATCACTCAAATTGATGAATTAGATGAAATCTATTTGTTGGACGAATGAATGTCCAGAGGCGTATTCATTGATCACAGGCACCCGACTACACGGCGCCCGCACCGCCGGCCCCGCGCTCGGCACACCACATTGTCTGGAGACATATCATGGCTATCTCGCTGTTCAGCGAGCGGTCACTTGCGGCCGCCTCGCACCGTCCATTTGCCGCGTTTACGCGCTGGGTCGCCCAGGCGAAAGCGGCGCGCGCCCGTCGCAATGCCCTGACAACCATGCTTGAGCTCGATCAGGCCCGTCTCGCCGATCTGGGCATTACGCGCGCCGATATTCAGGCCGCGATCAAGGCGCCACGCTATGTCGGCACCGAGCATGTGCTCAATGCCGCCCGGGCCCGCAACGCCCGTTTTTAGGCCAGCCTGAACAAGTTTGCGCCGCCCGCGGTTTTGCGGGCCGGCGCCCCAAGGTTGGTACGTCTCGCTTTTGCCAGCGCGTACCATCTCCCGGACCGGTTTTGCCGCCGATCCGTTTCCTGATGACTTGCCGGACGGTGCTTGCACCTGTCCGGCTTTTTTCATGATCAGATGAATTTCACGCCGATTTCGAGCGCTGTACGCCAGGCAACCTGGCAGTCGAACTTTCGACCGTCATCCATAACCAGCTCAAAACTGTCAGGCACGCCAACGCTGCTGGCGATCTTCAAGCGGGCGCCGCCATCTGACAGGCTGCGCACCGTGCAGTCATAGGTCGAGTAACCGGCATTGGTAACAATGCGGCCGCCCTTGAGGACGCGGTGTCGGATCGTGGCGCGGCGTTCGACTGACATCAGATTGTCTCATCCCTTAGGGGAGTTGCTCAAACCCGTCTTTCAGCCCGTTAAGCGAGACTGGAATACCAATGCCTTCTTCAGGCGTCTTGAATACCACGAAGATGGCGCTGGTACCGCTCGTCAATGTCTCGATCAAAGTGTCATCAAGAACGACCTCGGCCACGCAGCCATTGGGCAGGCAGCGCACAAAAGCCACCCGTCCCATGTCCTGACCATCGACATTCAGGCCCAGTCCGTTGGGCAGCAACACGCCGAGCGGCGCAAGGATGCGCAACAGCCGCGCCTCTCGATCGGCGGTACGCAGGATAATGACCGAGAGACCAACATTGGGCTGATCCTCGGCCAGCACGTTCTGAATCAGGGCGCATTGCTCGAAGCTGGCCCCTGGTGGGGTATCGCAGCTCATCTGCCAGTCACCGTGCTGCGCGCGCACCACGCCCTGGGCCAACACAGCACTGCCACCGGCGGCGATTGTGAGGATGGCCAGACCAATGCCGGCGATATGGCGTTTTAGAATCCGCTTCAATATCGATACTCCCGCCGAATCGTGCGTCTACTCAAGGCTCTGACTATTTCCGACAGGCTGGCGCCCAAGTCAACCAAACCCCGGATTTGCAAGGGTTATATGGGCGAAACTGCGGCGTGGATGAGGCGAGCCGGCCTCTCCTGGCGCGCATTATGACGCAGCGCAGGTCAGTTGTGGTAATGGACTTGCCGGTTTCAATATGATTTAGGTCTCTGGAAGAGTTTTCGCTCCGAGGTTGAGTCGGGGCGGCGTTTTCTATGCCGCTGTCATCGCAACTCAATCCCGGTGCGGATGCACCAATTGCAGTCGACACAGGGGTTTAATGGTGATCGGTCAGTTCTTGAAAAAGGTGGGCGCCGTCGTGGCCGCCGCAGTTGCGCTGGCCCCGGCTATTGCCCTGGCCCAGGACGCGCCTGTTGAGCCAACCGGCTATGCCGCGCCCGGACAGATCCATTTGCAGCGTTCGGTAACGCCGGTCATGGACTCCATTGTCAGCTTCCATGATGGCATTCTGATGTGGACGATCAGCCTGATCGTGGTGTTTGTGCTGGCTTTGCTGCTGTGGATGGCCTTCCGCTTCAACGCCAAGCGCAATCCGACGCCAGCCAGCTTCACCCACAATACGATGGTCGAGGTCGTCTGGACCGTATTGCCCATCATCATCCTGATCGTCATCGCCATCCCCTCATTCGGCGTGCTGTCCGACCAGCTGACCGTGCCCGATGGCGAGCGCAAATATCTCGGCTCCAATATCTTCTCGTTCGGCGAGGTTGACGTTCCTGCGCCTGAACTCACCGTCAAGGCGACAGGCCAGCAGTGGTACTGGGATTACCAGTATGTCGACCAGGGCCTCGAATTCAGCTCGCTGATGCTGCAGGAAGATGACCGGACCGCGACCAAGCCGGCCCAGCCGCGTCTGCTCGCTGTGGACAGCGAACTTGTCGTGCCGGTCGATACGACAGTGCGCTTGCAGGTCACCGCCGATCCGCAAGGTGTGATTCATGCTTTTGCTGTCCCGTCGTTCGGCATCAAGATTGACGCTGTGCCCGGTCGCCTCAACGAAACCTGGTTTAACTCCCGTGAAACGGGCATTTTCTACGGTCAGTGCTCGGAACTGTGCGGCAAGGACCATGCCTTCATGCCAATCGCGGTGCGCGTCGTCACGAAAGAAGAATTTGCCACCTACATGGCGGCGTTTGAAGGGGGCGACTACACCGCCGCCAATGCCACTCTTGCCGCAGTGCAGTAGACCAGGGCTCAGAGGATAATCATATGACCGATACCGCTCACCTCCAGGCTCACGCTACCGGACACGACAGCGCGAGCCACGCGCATACGCCGACCGGCTGGCGTCGTTGGGTCTTCTCGACCAATCACAAGGACATCGGCCTGATGTACCTGGTGTTCACTATCTTCACTGGCGTTGTCGGTGGATTGCTGTCCGGCGTCATGCGCATGGAGCTGCAGGAGCCTGGCATTCAGATCTTCCACGGCCTGGCAGGCATGGCCTATGGCATGGACGGCGATGCCGCTCTCGATGCGGGCAAGCACATGTACAACGTGTTCACCACAGCCCACGCGCTGATCATGGTGTTCTTCGTCGTGATGCCGGCCACCATGGGTGGCTTTGCCAACTATTTTGCGCCGCTGATGATTGGCGCCCCCGATACGGCATTCCCGCGCATCAACAACATCGCGTTCTGGCTGCTGCCGCCAGCTTTCATCCTGCTGGTCATCAGCCTGTTTGTTGAGGGTGTCGGTCCTGGTGCCAATGGCGCTGGTGGCGGCTGGACGATCTACCCGCCATTCGCGACAACGGGTCATCCGGGTCCGGCGATGGACTTCGTGATCCTGTCACTGCACATCGCCGGTATCAGCTCCATTCTGGGTGCCATCAACCTCATCACCACCATATTCAACATGCGCGCCCCGGGCATGACGCTGCACAAGATGCCGCTGTTCGCCTGGTCCGTGCTGGTGACTGCCTTCCTGCTGCTCATGGCTCTGCCCGTTCTGGCTGGTGCCATCACCATGCTGCTGACCGACCGCAACCTTGGCACGGCCTTCTTCAAGCCCTCCGAGGGTGGTGATCCGATCCTGTTCCAGCATCTGTTCTGGTTCTTTGGTCACCCCGAAGTGTACATCATGATCCTGCCGGGCTTCGGCATTATCAGCCACATCGTCTCCACCTTCAGCCGCAAGCCGATCTTTGGCTACATGGCAATGGCCTACGCCATGGTCGCCATTGGTCTGGTCGGATTTGTCGTGTGGGCACACCACATGTTCACCACCGGCCTGAGTCTGGACGTGCAGCGCTACTTCGTGGCGGCGACAATGGTGATCGCGGTGCCAACCGGCATCAAGATCTTCAGCTGGATCGCTACCATGTGGGGCGGTTCGATCACCTTCAAGTCGCCCATGCTCTGGGCTGTCGGCTTCATCTTCCTGTTCACCGTTGGTGGTGTGACCGGTGTGGTGCTCGCCAATGCCGGCGCTGACCGTTCCCTGCATGACACCTACTACGTGGTCGCCCACTTCCACTATGTGCTGTCGCTGGGTGCCGTGTTCTCGATCTTCGCGGCATGGTACTACTGGTACCCCAAGATGTTCGGCTACATGTATAACGAGACCCTCGCCAAGGTGCATTTCTGGGTCATGTTCGTCGGCGTGAACCTGATCTTCTTCCCGCAGCACTTCCTTGGCCTGGCCGGCATGCCGCGTCGTTACATCGACTATCCGGATGCCTTCGCCCTGTGGAACCGCGTCTCCTCGGTTGGCTACTACATCACCTTCGTCGCAATGATCGTCTTCTTCTACGCGACCTGGGAAGCCTTCAAGCGGAAGCGCCCTGCTGGTGACAGCCCTTGGGGTGTCGGCGCAACGACGCTGGAATGGACGCTGAGTTCGCCGCCGCCATTCCATCAGTTCACCACGCTGCCCACGATCGAATCGACCAACGCGCATTGAATGCATCCGGGCCGCGCTCGCGCGGCCCGGCCAGTTACCCAAGGAAAGCAAGGCCCGTGGCTTTAAGCGACGACAGCAGATATCTATCGGCCATGACAGGCGAAGCACGCGTGGAGGATTACCTCGCGCTGCTGAAGCCCAATGTCATGCAGCTGGTCGTGTTCACTGCCATTGTTGGTCTGCTGGTGGCGCCAGGCGGGATCAACCCGCTGATCGGCTTCATCGCCGTGCTTTGCATTGCCATCGGCGCAGGCGCCGCCGGTGCGCTCAATATGTGGTATGATGCCGATATTGACGCCATTATGAGCCGCACCATCAATCGCCCGATCCCTGCAGGTCGCATTTCGGGTGGCGAAGCGCTGATCTTTGGCGTCGTGCTGTCGGTATTTTCCGTCGTACTGCTGGGTCTGGCGACCAATTGGGTCGCTGGTGGCCTGTTGGCCTTCACCATCTTCTTTTATGCCGTGATCTATACCGTTTGGCTCAAGCGCTCGACGTCGCAGAATATCGTCATCGGCGGCGCGGCCGGCGCTTTCCCACCCATGGTGGGCTGGGCTGCCGTCACCGGCACCATCACCCTGGAAAGCATCGCGCTATTCCTGATCATCTTCCTGTGGACGCCGCCCCATTTCTGGGCGCTCGCTCTCTACAAGCAGAGCGACTACGGCGCAGCCGGTATTCCCATGTTGCCCAACGTCAAGGGCGTACCCCACACCAAGGTACAGATCCTCATCTACACCGTGCTGCTGGCCGCCGCTGCCATGCTGCCGACCCTGTTGGGCTTTGCTGGCCTGATCTACACTGTTGTGGCCGTGCTGTCGGGCGCGGGCTTCCTGGTGTTGGCCTGGAGGCTGTTGCGGACTGGCGAAGATGTCGTGATGCGCAAATCGGCGCGCGCGCTGTTCAACTATTCGCTGGGCTATCTGTTCGTCCTGTTCCTGGCGCTGCTGGTCGACAATATGCTGGCGCGATATGGCGTCCTGCCAGGAGTTCTGTCATGAGCGCACCCGACGAAATTCGCGCCGTCGAGATCGAAACACCTGAGGTTGCCGCTGCCCGCGCCAAGCTACGCCGTCGCCGTGCGATTGCCCTGGGTGTCGCCTTGGCGCTGTTTGCCATCACTTTCTACATTCTGACCATCGTCAAGATGGGACCGGCGCTGTTTGATCGGGCAATATGATGGCTGACTTGACCCAATATGATAGTGCGGCGCGCACCAGCAGTCGCAATCGGCGCACCGCGCTGAGCGGTTTGTTCATTGCCGCCGGCATGGTGGGACTGGCTTATGCGTCAGTACCGCTCTACCAGCTATTCTGCCAGGTTACCGGTTATGGTGGCACCACACAGGTCGCGGCAGAGAATCCCAAGGGTATTATTGCCCGTGAAATGAAGGTGGGCTTCGACTCCAACGTCGCCAGTGACCTGCCTTGGAAGGTGATCGCGGCCCGTCCGGTCACCGACAAGATCGGCGCCGTCGATACAGTCAATTTCGTGGCGACCAATTATTCGGACAAGCCGGTTACCGGTCATGCCATTTTCAATGTCTCTCCGGACAAGGCTGGCGTTTACTTCAACAAGATCGAGTGCTTCTGCTTCACCGAGCAGACGCTGCAGCCCGGCGAAACCGTAGACATGCCGATCGTCTTCTTCATCGACCCCGAGCTTGATGACAATCACGAGCTCGCTACCGTTAAAGAGATCACCCTCTCTTATACTTTTTACGCTTCAGACAACGAGGGAAGCTGACCATGGCTGGAATTGCCAAGAATCACGACTATCACATGGTCGAACCGAGCCCGTGGCCGTTTGTCATGTCGGTCGCGGTGTTTTTACTGGCCCTGGGCATCATTTTCTGGATGCGCCAGTGGACGCCTTGGATGTTTTTCATCGGGCTGACCGCGGTGCTGTACACCATGTATGCGTGGTGGAGCGACGTCATCAAGGAAGCCAATAACGGCGTGGACCACACCCCTGTCGTGCAGATGCACCTGCGCTACGGGATGATCCTGTTCATCACGTCGGAAATCTTTGTCTTCTTCGGCTTTTTCTGGGCCTATTTCGACGGCTTCTTCCGCCTCGACGACGTCGAACAATATGCCCGCGTGGCCGGCACTGGCGGCGTCTGGCCGCCGATTGGTGTCGAACTGTTCGACCCCTTCCATCTGCCACTGTTCAACACGCTGCTGCTGCTGACTTCGGGCACTACCGTCACCTGGGCGCATCATGCGCTGCTGCAGAACGACCGTGAGGGCCTCAAATGGGGTCTTGCCTTGACGGTATTGCTGGGCGTGGTGTTCACCGCCGTGCAGGCCCTGGAATATAGCCAGGCCGGCTTCAGCTTCAGCGGCAATATTTATGGTGCCACCTTCTTCATGGCGACGGGCCTGCATGGCTTCCACGTCATCATCGGCACCATCTTCCTGGCTGTCTGTCTGCTGCGCGCCGTCAGGGGCGAATTCACGCCGGAGCGCCATGTCGGCTTCGAGCTGGCCGCCTGGTACTGGCATTTCGTCGACGTGGTGTGGATTTTCCTGTTTGCCTCCATCTATGTCTGGGGCAGCTGGGGTGTGCCGCTCAGCCACTAGGCTCACGCGATTGATTGCACGGGGCGCGGCTACATGCTGCGCCCCGATCTGTTTGGAGGCCAGCTTGTCGCAACCATCGCCGTTCACCGCCGGTCTGCTCTGCCGCTGCCCGCGCTGCGGCGAGGGCAAGCTGTTCAACGGGTATCTCAAGCTGGCGCCGAAATGCACGGTGTGTGGGCTGGACCTGTCCTTCGCCGATAGTGGTGATGGCCCGGCAGTCTTCGTCATTTTCCTGGTCGCGCCCGTCATTGTCGTACTGGCCATGGTGGTTGGCGCGCTCTTCAATCCGCCGCCTTTCGTCCACCTGATGCTGTGGATTCCCGCCACGATCGTTTTGTCGCTGGCGCTGTTGCCCCCCTTCAAGGGGGTGCTGGTGGCCCTGCAATATCGCCACGACGCCCATGAGGGGCGCCAATGAGCCAGCGCGGTCGCCTCGGATCGGTCATGACCGGCACATTTGTGGTGCTGATGCTGCTGTTGGCCGCTATCTGCGTCTGGCTCGGCGTCTGGCAATTGCAGCGTCTGGCCGAGAAGGAAGCGTTGATTGCAGCCGTCGACCAGCGCCTTGACGCGCCACCTGTCGAGGTGCCTGCGGTCAGCCAGTGGGCCAGCCTCGATCTGGACGACCTCAATTTCCGCCCCGTCTCGTTGAGCGGCGCCTTCCGCTACAACCAGACAATCACCGTCTTCACCAGCCTGTCCAACGCTCGCGGCGCCGCCTCCGGCCCCGGCTATTGGGTGGTGACCCCGTTTGTACTGACCGATGGTGGCACGGTATTCGTCAATCGTGGCTTTGTGCCCGAGGCGCTGCAGGAAGCTGCAGTTACCGACCCGGAAAGCGATATCGTCCCGGTGACCATCACTGGCCTGCTGCGCTCTGGAGAGAAGGCGGGCTTAATGACGCCGGCGCCCGACACCTCCAACCGCGTTGAATGGGTCCGCGATCCGGCGCGTCTGGCCGAAATGATCGACCCTGCGCTGGCGCCAATTGCCCCATTCTATGTTGATCTACCCGCCGGAGCGCCCGGCGAATTACCCCAGGGTGGTGAGACGGTGATCGAGTTCCCCAATAGCCACCTGGGCTACGCCCTCACCTGGTTCGGCTTTGCCATTGTCGCTGTCGTCATGCTTGGCTTCTGGTTGTTCCGGCAACGCACGAGCAGCAGGGACTGACGCGGCGAACTTGCGGTTCAACGCCGATTTCACTAGGTTATGGCAATTCCAAGAGGGCGTTTCCCCCCAATGCAGTTTGTTTCAACGCGCGGGCGGGCACCCGTGCTCGGCTTCTCTGACGCAGTTCTGGCTGGCCTGGCATCCGATGGTGGGCTCTATGTACCCCAGTCCTGGCCGCAAATAGGGGCCGACGAAATCGCCAGCTTTGCGGGCAAATCCTATGCCGAAGTCGCCTATGCCATCATCAGCCGCTTTACCGGCGACGAGATCGCACCGGCCAGACTCAAACAGATCATCGACGATTCCTATGCCGTGTTCCGTCACCCTTCGGTAGCGCCGCTGGTGGAGCTCGCTCCGGGCCAGTTTGTGCTCGAACTGTTCCACGGGCCGACGCTGGCATTCAAGGATGTCGCCATGCAGTTCCTCAGCCGGATCATGGATCATATCCTGGCCGAGCGGGGGCTCAAGGCAACCATTGTCGGCGCCACCTCGGGCGATACCGGTTCGGCTGCCATCGAAGCCTTCCGTGGTCGTGACACCACCGATATCTTCATCCTGCACCCACAGGGGCGCACCTCGCCGGTGCAGCGTCTGCAGATGACCACCGTGCTCGACGCCAATGTCCACAATATTGCCCTCGAGGGCACGTTTGATGACTGCCAGAACATCGTCAAGGCCATGTTCAACAATCACGGTTTCCGCAATCGCGTCCGCCTGTCAGGGGTAAACTCGATCAATTGGGGCCGCATCGTCGCGCAGATCGTCTACTATTTCACGGCGGGTGTTTCACTGGGCGCGCCGCACCGTCCGGTCAGCTTCACCGTGCCGACCGGCAATTTCGGCGATATCTTTGCTGGCTATTGTGCCAAGGCCATGGGCCTGCCCATCGACAGGCTGATCATCGCCACCAATGCCAATGACATTCTGCGCCGCACCCTGGACACCGGCCGTTATGAAATGGCCGGCGTGGCCCCAACCATCAGCCCGTCAATGGATATCGAGATCTCGTCGAACTTCGAGCGGCTGTTGTTTGAGGCCGCGGGACGCGATGCCGCTGCCGTGCGGCGGATGATGGATGGCCTCAAGCAATCGGGCGGCTTTGCCGTCCCCGACATGGCCTTGCAGGCCATTCGCCGCGACTTTGCTGCTGCCACCACCGACGAGGACGCGACCCGGGCCACCATCGCCCAGACCCTCAAGGCGGCCGACTATCTGCTCGATCCGCATACGGCCGTGGGCCTGAACGTGGCCCAGCAGCAACCCCATGGCACGACGCCGATGATTACCCTGGCGACCGCGCATCCGGCCAAATTCCCTGCCGCCGTCAAGGCCGCCTCGGGTGTTGATCCGGCGCTGCCGAGTTGGCTGGGCGACCTCTATGAGCGCGAGGAACGCCTCAGTGTCCTTGCCAACGACCAGCAAGCGGTTGAAGATTTCATTACAGCGCGTACGCGCGCTGCCTAGCGAGATGAGGGGCCGGCGGCCATCCGATCGCTGGGCCTGAGGAGAATGCTGAGTGAGCGTAGAATCAACGACCCTGGACAATGGCATGGTGATCCTGACCGATCACATGTCCCATCTCGAAAGTGCTTCGCTGGGCGTCTGGGTCAAGGCGGGAGCGCGCTCCGAACGCAAGACCGAGCATGGCATTTCCCATCTGCTCGAGCACATGGCCTTCAAGGGTACCAGTTCGCGCAACGCGCTGCAGATCGCTGAAGCCATCGAGAACGTGGGCGGTGATCTCAACGCTGCTACCTCGATCGAGCATACTGGCTATTTTGCGCGGGTGCTCAAGGAGGACGTTGTCCTTGCTGCCGATATCCTTGCCGATATTCTGCAGAATTCCCTGTTCGATGAGGACGAATTGGTCCGCGAGAAGCAGGTCATCGTCCAGGAGATCGGCGCGGCGCGCGACAATCCGGACGATCAGGTGTTCGACCTGTTTCAGGAAGCCGCATTTCCCCGCCAACCCATCGGCCGCACCATTCTGGGCACGGCTGACTCGGTCCGCGAGGTCAACTCCGATACCATCCGCAAATACATGAAGCGCAATTATGTGGGTGACCACATGGTGCTCGCGGCTGCCGGCAATGTCAGCCATGACGAGCTGGTCGATGTGGCGCGCGAGCGCTTTGCTGAACTCAAGCCCAATGGCGCCCCGGCCCCGCAACGCGCTGCCTATGAGGGTGGCCAGGAACGGCTGGTCTCCGATCATGAGCAGGCCCATATCGTGGTAGGCTTCGAGGGCCGCGCCTACAATGCTGACGGGTTCTACGCGGCGCAGGTCCTGGCCTCGATTCTGGGCGGCGGCATGAGCTCGCGCCTGTTCCAGGAAATCCGGGAGAAGCGCGGCCTGTGCTATTCGGTATATTCGTTCCACTGGGCTTTTGCCGACAGCGGCGTGTTCGGCGTCGCGGCAGCTACCGGCGAAAGCGAAGTGGCCGAGCTGGTGCCTGTTGTGCTCGATGAACTCAAACGGGCCACTGAGAGCATCACCGAAGATGAAGTGATCCGCGTGCGCAACCAGATCCGCGCTGGCCTGCTGATGTCGCTGGAAAGCCCCTCGGCACGGGCCGGGCAACTCGCCCGCCAGCAGATTCTGTGGGGCCGCCCCATCCCCATGCAGGAGACGGTGGACCGCATCAACGCCATCACTGCCAGGCGCGTCCAGGATATTGCCGAGCAGATCTTCACCCAGGGCGCACCCACCCTGGCCGGCATTGGCCCCATCGGCAATCTCGCCGATGTCCAGGCCATTGGTGAACACCTTAAGCGTTAGTGGCCAAAGCCATGCTCTGGCCCTGGTCGTCGCCGACATCGCTGGTCAACCTGCAGGGCAAGACTGTGCAACTGCGCCTGCCGCAGCTGTCCGATTACGAGCAGTGGTACGCACTGCGCCGGGGGAGCCGCGATTTTCTGCGCCCTTTCGAACCCCGCTGGACCGAGGCCGATCTGGCGCAGCGGGTCTTTGTCACGCGGGTCAAGCGCGCCCGCGAAGAGGCGGAGGAGGGGACCGACTACTCCCTGTTCATCTTCCTGCCTGACGGGCGCCAGCAGACCCTGGTGGGCGGAATAACCCTGTCCAATGTGCGCCGGCGCGCCGCCCAGTTCGTCAATCTGGGCTATTGGATGGGCCAGCAATTTGCCGGCAAGGGCCTGATGAGCGAGGCGGTTGCCACCTGCCTGCCCTTTGTTTTTGATACCCTTGCCTTGCACCGCATTCACGCAGCCTTTCTGCCGGGCAATCAGGCGTCGCGCCGGGTGCTGGAGAAGAATGGCTTCGTCGAAGAGGGTTTTGCCGAGAAATATCTGCAGATCAATGGCCGCTGGGAAGACCATGTTCTGTTCGGTCTGACCCGGGAACGCTATGAACTGGCCAGTTTCGTCGGGCGCGTGGGATAGAGTGTGGCTATTGCGCCACAGCGCGGGAAGCTTGTCGCCTGTTGCAATCCCCGCTACCTAATGGACGCTCCCCTCAAGAGGATGCCTTTCCGGCTGCGCGACAGTTTTCTTGCGCTTGGTCGGATCGCTGCCACAATGAAGCCTACCGCAGGATATACTCGCCCTTGATGCGTCACCTTTATGCACTCGCGATGTGTCTTGCCCTAGCGCTGACATCGCTCGCCCCCGCTCTTGCCCTGGAAGTCATCTCGGTTCCCGACGACGTCAATGCCGTCAATCTGTCGGATGTGCTGGACGTCCGGCCCGGCAGCGATGGACGCGTGCAATTGTCCACCGCACCTGGTGCTGACGGCATTATCCGCCGTATCGAAGTGCTCGCCTCCGAAGCGGGCACCAATCCCGGCTTCGCCCTGTTCGCGCTGCGCAATGAGAGCGATCAGCAGATCGAGCGGCTGCTGGTGGCGCCATTCTACCGACTGCCCGGATCGGGTATCTTGCAGCCCGACCTCGGCAGTGACCGCGTCACCGCCCTGACCCCCAGTGCCGGCATCAGGCCGGTGCGGTTGAGCGATGCCGAAGCCGATGTTTTCGAGGTGACGCTCGATCCCGGTGCCACCGTGACCTTTGTCGCCGAATTGACCGGTCAGGGCCTGCCCGAACTATATCTGTGGCAGCCCAATGCCTATCGTGACTACGTCAACTCTTTCACCTTGTTCCGCGGCGTGGTGCTGGGCGTTGCCTCACTCGCCGCGGTGTTCCTGACCATCATGTTCGTGGTCAAGGGACGCGGCGTGTTTCCAGCGACCGCTGCGGTTGCCTGGGCAGTGCTGACCTATTTGTTGATCGATTTCGGCGTGCTCGGCCGCCTACTGGGTCTGTCGGCCACCGGCGTACAGCCGCTTCGTGCCGCCGCTGAGGCAGGCATCGCCACGACTCTGGCCGGATTCCTGTTCATCTATCTCAATCTGCACAGATGGCACCTGCGCTTCGTGCACCTGGCCCTGGGCCTTGCAGCGCTGTTCCTGGCGCTGTTCGCCTTCGCTTTCTTTGAACCCGCCATCGCTGCCACCATTGCACGCCTGGTGCTGGTCTTGCTGGGCCTGTCGGGCTTCTTCCTGATCCTGCTGCTGGCCCTGCGCGGCTACGACCGCGCCGTCTTGCTGGTGCCCACCTGGATCATCGTCATTGCCTGGCTGTTCTATTCCTGGCTGGTGGTTTCCGGTCAGGTCTCCAATGACGTGGCACAGCCTGCCGTTGGCGGTGGCCTGGTGCTGATCGTCATGTTGCTCGGCTTCACCGCCGTGCAGCACGCCTTCTCAGAAGGTCAGGTCACCATCGGCACCCTGTCCGAGGTCGAGCGGCGCGCGCTGGCCCTGACCGGCTCGGGCGACTTTGTCTTTGACTGGAACATTGAGCGCGATCGCGTCGCCGTCAGCGACGAATTGGCGATTCGGCTGGGGGAAAAGCGCGGCGCGCTGCGCGGTGCCATCAAGCTCTGGCTCGATCGCGTGCATCCCGATGATCGTGATCGCTTCCGCACCGCCTTTGATACGCTGGTGGAACTGCGGCGCGGCAAGGTGTCTGCCGATATGCGCGTGGCCGGCCATGATGGCAATTACCGTTCCTTCCGTATGCGCGTGAAGCCGGTTTTGGGCGGCGACGGCCAGGTCAACCGCATCGTCGGGACCCTGCAGGATGTCACCGAAGACCGCGCCTCGCGCGAGCGCCTGCTGCACGACGCCGTGCATGACAGCCTGACCGGCCTGCCCAATCGGCAATTGCTGCTTGACCGGCTGGAGCGGGCGCTGGTCCGTGCCCGCCTCCCCGGCGGCACCAAGCCGGCCGTGTTCCTGATCGACATCGACCGCTTCATGGAGCTTGAGGAACGCATTGGACACGCTGCGTCCGATTCGGTTCTGTTGGCCATTTCGCGCCGAATTACCCGCGTCATGCGCCCGCTCGACACCGTGGCGCGCATTACCGGGGACCAGTTTGCCGTCATTCTGGCGTCCGAACAGGCCGCCGGAAAGATCGCCGAGACCGCCGAGCAGATCCGCAAGGCCCTCAAGGCCCCCTTCAACTTTGGCGACCGCGACCTGACACTGACCGCCTCGATCGGGGTAACCATCTATGACAGCAATCCTGCCGAAGCCGCCGATGTGCTGCGCGATGCTGAACTGGCCATGTATTACGCCAAGCGGCTGGGCGGTGACCGGATCGAGGCCTATCGGGCTTCGGCACGGTCGATTGCCGCCTATAACCGCGCCAGCGAGGAAGATCTCGAGCGGGGCATGAAGCACGGCGAACTGCATGTGCAGTTTCAGCCGGTGATGGATATCCAGACCAATCAGATGGTGGGGGCCGAGGCGCTGATGCGCTGGACCCACCCCACCCGCGGCGTCGTCAATCCGGACGAATTCGTGCCGCTGGCAGAACGCTCCGGGCAGATCGAAAAGCTCGGCCGGCTCGCCTTCGAGCAATCCGCCGCCCAGGCCAAGGACTGGATGACCGCCTTTGGCCTGCCCGAGGACTTCTTCATCTCGGTCAATCTCTCGCCGACCCAGCTGGCGACCGAAACCCTGCTCAACGACATGCGCAGCCTGGTGAGCCAGGACAAGGAACTGGCCCGCCACCTCAAGCTGGAGATCACCGAGAGTCAGGTGATGACCAATCCGGAGCACTCCGCCTATATGTTGCAGGCCTTGCGCAATCTCGGCCTGGGTCTGGCGCTCGACGATTTTGGCACCGGCCATTCCTCACTGAGCTATCTGCACCGCTTCCCGTTCGACACCATCAAGATTCCACAGGCCTTTGTGAAGCTGAGTGAAGGCACCGGCATTGCCCACACCCAGACCCCAATCATCAAGTCCATCGTGACGCTGGCCAGTGATCTCGATCTGATGGTGATCGCCGAGGGCGTTGAGAGCCAGGAAGAGCTTGAGCGCCTGCGTACGCTCAATTGTCGCTATGCCCAAGGCTATGCGTTTGGTGCGGCGATGACCGGCCCCGAATTCGGCAAGAAACTGGCCACGCAACTCGGCCGCTAGGCGTGTCCCGCATCCGGACTCAGCGAGGCCCGGGTGATATGCAGACTGGCCAAAGCGGCATCATAGCGGTCCGCTACCGGCGTCTCGAACAGCAGCTTGGGCGAGAATGGCGCCGTCAGCCAGCCATTGCGGGCAATCTCATCCTCCAACTGGCCCGCACTCCAGCCACAGCAGCCCAGCGCGAACAGGGCGGACGCCGGTGGCGGCCCAAAGGCCATGGCCTTGAGCACATCCAGTGTTGCCGTCAGGCTGACCCCGTCCGCCACGGCATAGGTATTGCCGCTCCGGTAATCGGACGAGTGCAGCACGAAGCCGCGTCCCCTCTCGACGGGCCCCCCCCGCATCACGGCGCGCTGGCGGATTGTGTCGGGCAGCCGGATGACGCTGTCGGGATCACCCAGATCGAGTTCATCGATGATGTCGGCAAAGCGCAGGTTTTCCAGCTCATGATTGACCACGAGCCCCATGGCGCCCTCATCGCCGTGGCCGACGAGCAGGATGACGCTTTCTGCAAAGCGTTCATCGTCCATATCGGGCATGGCGATCAGGAATTGTCCTTCAAGTGAGTTCATGACTGCAATGTAGGCGTCTGCACCTGTCCTGCCAAGTTCGGCAGGCAGCAAAGCGGTTCAGTGGTCTTCACGAAGGCCTGATGCGCCCGTAGCTGTTTCTTCATGCTGTCCTGCGCTATTGGCAATGCCATGCGCCCATCATTCCTCGCCGCTGCCGCTGCCGCTCTCGCCCTGCTTGCCCAGCCTGCTTTCGCGGGCGAGACCGCTTGGCAGGAAGTTGCCCCCGGCGTGAACCTGCGTCTGATCAGCACAGGACAGATCAAACCCAATGGCAAGATGCTGCTGGGGCTTGAGATCGACATGCCGGTCACGACCAAGACCTATTGGCGGGTGCCCGGCGAAACCGGACTGCCCACCGAGCTCGACTTCAGCACCTCACCTGCGGTGATCGATCATCAAATTCTCTGGCCCTATCCGACGCTGTCGAGCCAGGGTGGGTATTCCGATTATGTCTATTACGGTCCCACCGTGCTGCCGATCGAGGTGACGCTGTCCCCCGGCGCAACCCATGCCGAGATGGCGGCCGTGCTCGGCATCTGCTCGGACATCTGTGTGCCCGCCCAGGCGCGCTTTTCACTGGCCCTGGCAGACCCGACACCCGACCAGGCCAACGGTCTGCGACTGCGTCAGGCCGTGGCCATGGCGCCCATCGACTGGGATGAAGATACCCAGCCGATTGGCGAAGTGGTCTATGACGCCCAGTCTGGCATGCTCGAAGTTCCCGTCAGCGATGCGGCGCTCGACCCCAACTCGCTGATTGCGGCGACGGCAAGCGGCCAGCCGCTGTTCGGCGCGCCGCAAAAAAGCCCGGAACCGAACCTAGTGCTGATCCCGGTGCTGGGGGATGATGGCGAGACTGATCTGGCGAACCAGCCGGTGGAGCTCACCTTCATGACGGAGATGGGCGCTTTTGAAATCAACCGGTCCGTCGCGGTCTCACCAGCCGACTAGCGAGTGTTAAGGGGAAAGGCCGGCAAGGCCTTGTTTGTGGTGACAAAGCCGCATATTCCGGACACTTGTGTTGAGCGAGGCGAAGTGCTGCCCCTGGGGTAGCCATATGCAGGGGCCTATCGAAATATGATTGAACGCGGCAGTTCGTTACCGTCCGTACCGACCAAGCTTGTCAGTGCTGATGGCTTTGTCGACACCACTTCAGACGCCGTATTGGGGCAGGGGCTGGTGGTGCTGTTCACCGTTCCGGGGGCTTTTACGCCCACTTGCCACCTCAATCATCTGCCCGGCTTCCTTGCCAATCTACCCAAGCTCAAGGCTGCCGGCGTCGACCGTGTCGTCTGCGCTTCGGTCAATGACCATCACGTCATGAAGGCCTGGGCCGAAGCCAGCGGCGCATTGGGACAGATTGACTTTGTTGCTGACGGCAATGCCGCACTGGCCGAGGCGCTTGGCCTGGCCAAGGATCTTTCTGTTGCCGGCATGGGCCAGCGTTTTGCCCGCGCTGCCATGATCATCCGAGATGGTGTTGTCGACGCGGTCTTTCTCGAAGACGCCCCCGGCGTTGGCGCCAGCGGTGCGCCCGCTATTCTGATGGCCCTTGAAGCCGGCACCGTCTAGTATCGCGTTCGGAGATTTGCTGATGACCGTTTTCACGACCCTGTCCCTGCGCTTGACGGCCGCCGCTGCCGCCGCAACCGTGCTGGCCGGCTGCTCGATGGGCAGCATGTTTGGCGGCGGCAATGCCGCCCAGACCCAGACATTGCAGAACGCCACTGCCACGCCGGCTGCCGTGGCGCAGGCCCAGAGCAGCGCCTTGCCCGCCATCGCCACCCAGTGTCCGCCCATCCGCGTGCGCCCCGGCAGCGAGGCGATGTTCTACTATGGCAGCGGCAAGACCGGCGATGCGCGAGCGCTGCAGTATCAGGGCGTGATCGACGAAAGCACGCGCAATTGCGTGGTTTCCAATGGCCTGATTACCGTCAATATGGGCGTGACCGGTCGGGTCCTGCTCGGGCCCCAGGGCAAGCAGACCAGCGTCAATGCCCCGATCCGGTTTGCCGTCGAACGCGATGGCCAGGCCATCTTCTCGGAAAAATACACCATTCCCGTCGCCATCACCGCACCCGCCCGCTCGGCCGAGTTCGTCAAGGTGATCGACAATGTCGCCATCCCCTATCTGGGCGGCGAGGACATTGTCATCTGGGTTGGCTTCGACACCCGCGGCTGAAATTTCCGCAGTATCGCTTAGTTGAGAGGCCCGTGGACAAGTCCGCGGGCCTTTCTGTTCGGCGCATCGTCTATGACGACTACTCCGCTGCCTGGGGCAGCTCCTCGGGCCGTTCCCATTTCAGGATCGGCGCGCGGGCCGCGCGGGTTTCGTCGAGACGGCGGCGGGGCGCGTGGAGCGGCGCCGCAGTGAAGCGCGCCGCATTGCCGGCTTTGGCATCGAGCGCCAACTCTTCCATCACATCGCAGAAGTGATCCAGCGTCTGCTTGGATTCGCTCTCGGTTGGCTCGACCAGCATGGCCCCATGCACCACCAGCGGGAAATACATGGTCATGGGGTGGAAACCCTCGTCGATCAGCGCCTTGGCAAAGTCGAGCGTGGAGACACCGGTGCCGGCGAGGAAGCTGTCATCGAACAGCGCCTCATGCATGGTCGGGTAATCGGGGAACGGCACCGAGAACACATGGCCCAGCCGTGCCTTGATGTAATTGGCGTTCAGCACGGCATCTTCCGCCGCCTGTGCCAGCCCGTCGCCGCCATGGCTGAGCATATAGGTCAGCGCCCGGACATACATGCCCATCTGGCCCTGGAAGGCAGTGATGCGGCCCAGCGCCTCGCCTTCGGTGTGTTCGACCAGCTCCAGACCATCGCTGCCCTGGCGCACGAAGGGCACTGGGGCGAACGGCGCCAGCGCTGCCGACAGCACCACCGGACCGGCACCCGGCCCGCCGCCGCCATGCGGCGTCGAGAAGGTCTTGTGCAGGTTGATGTGCATGGCGTCGATGCCCAGATCGCCCGGGCGAACGACGCCCATGATGGCGTTGAAATTGGCGCCATCACAGTAGAAGAACGCCCCGGCATCGTGGACCGCCTGCGCAATCTCGATCACCTGCGGCTCAAACAGGCCACAGGTATTGGGGTTGGTCAGCATGATCGCCGCCACTTCGGGTGACAGTGCATCCTTGACCGCCTGCACGTCGACCGTGCCGTCGGAACGGGCCGGGATCGACTTGACCGAGTAGCCCAGGAACGCTGCCGTGGCCGGATTGGTGCCGTGCGCGCTTTCGGGGACCAGCACGATGGTGCGGTGACCCTGTCCGGCCGCCTGCTGCGCCGCCTTGATCGTCATCATGCCCAGCAGTTCACCATGCGCGCCGGCCTTGGGGGTGAGCGCCACGGCCGAGGTATTGGTCAGCGTCATCAGCCAGTGGCTGAGCTGGTTCATCAGCTCGAGCGCTCCCTGCACGGTGGAAACCGGCTGCAGCGGGTGGATATCGGCAAAGCCGGGCAGGCGGGCCATTTTCTCGTTCAGCCGCGGATTGTGCTTCATCGTGCACGAGCCCAGCGGATACATGCCAGAATCGATCGAGTGGTTGAGGCGGCTGAGGCGGACGTAGTGGCGCATCGCTTCCGGTTCGGTCAGGCCGGCCAGATCGAGCGGCATCTTGCGTTCGAAGCCGCCCAGACGGGCATTGGTGATCGTTGCGTCGGGCAGATCGACACCGGAATGCTCGGTATCGCCGATCTCGAACAGCAGCGGTTCATTGGGCAGCAGCGCCGAGCCCGAGGTGGAGGCGAAGTCTGAGGTGCCGGTGCCGGTAGGGCGGCCTTGCTTGTTCATGCTCATGCCAGTTCCTCGCTCAACGCAGCGCAGAGCGCGGCGATATCGCCTTCAGTGGTCAGTTCGGTTGCGGCCAGCACGATGAGATTGGCAACCCCCGGATCGCCCGGCTCCAGCCGGCTCACCGGCACGCCGCCCAGAATGCCGCGCTGGGCCAGGCGCTCAATCAGCGCAGCGGCAGGCGTGCTGGTGCGAATGGTCATTTCGTTGAAAAAGTTCTTGTTGAGCACCTCGACCCCGGGCACCGCTTCGAGCGCATCGGCCAGCTTGCAGGCATTGGCGTGGTTGAGCCGGGCCAGGCGGGTGAAGCCGGCTTCGCCCAGCAGCGCCATGTGGATGGAGAAGGCCAGGGCGCACAGCCCGGAATTGGTGCAGATATTGCTCGTCGCCTTTTCGCGGCGGATATGCTGCTCGCGGGTCGACAGCGTCAAAACGAAACCGCGCTGGCCTTCGGCGTCGACGGTCTCGCCACAGACCCGGCCGGGCATTTGCCGGATGAATTCCTTGCGCGTGGCCAAGAGGCCCAGATAAGGCCCGCCAAAATTCAGCGCATTGCCGATCGACTGGCCCTCGGCCACCACGATATCGGCGCCCAGTGCGCCCGGGGCTTCGAGCAGGCCCAGCGAGACCACCTCGGTGATCACCACGATCAGCAATGCGCCCTTGGCATGGGCCGCGTCGGCCGCAGTCTTGATGTTGCGCAGATGGCCGTAAAAGTCCGGCGTCTGCACCACGATGGCGGCGGTCTCTTCGTCGATATGATCGAGAATGTCGCCCTGGCCTTCGGGCGAGGCCGACAGGCATTCGAGATCGCTGTCGTCCTTGAGATAGGCCTTCACCACGTCGCGATAATGCGGATGCAGGCCGCCCGACAGCACCACCTTGTTGCGCTTGGTGAGGCGCCGCGCCATCAGCACGGCCTCGGCCGTGCCGGTGGAGCCGTCATACATGCTGGCATTGGCCACATCCATGCCGGTGAGCTTGGCCACCTGGGTCTGGAACTCGAACAGCATCTGCAGCGTGCCCTGCGAGATTTCCGGCTGGTAGGGCGTATAGGCTGTGAGGAACTCCGAGCGCTGGATCAGGTGATCGACCGTGGCCGGCACATGATGGCGATAGGCGCCGGCGCCGATAAAAAACGGACCATCGGCCCCGGCATGATTCTGGCCGGCCAGCGCCTTCATATGCGCTTCGACCAGGAATTCGGGACTATGGGCGGGCAGGCCGAGATCAAAGCTCTTGAGCGCGCCCTTGGGCACGGCACTGAACAGGGCGTCGATATTGGCGGCGCCGATAACGCCAAGCATTTCGGCGCGTTCGGCTGCGGAATGGGGGAGGTAGCGCATGTTTGTCCGTTACTTGGTCAGTTCGGCATAGGCCGCGTCATCGAGCAGGCCGTCGAGCTCGCTGGCATCGGCGATGGTGATCTTGTAGATCCAGCCGCCGCTTTCGGGATCGGTATTGATCAGGCCGGGTTCGCCCGATAGCGCCTCGTTGATCTCGGAAACGGTACCAGCCACCGGGGCATAGATTTCCGAAGCCGCTTTCACCGATTCGACCACGGCGGCCTCGTCGCCCTTCTTGAGCACCTTGCCGACGCTGGGCAGTTCGACAAAGACGATGTCGCCCAGCGCGTTCTGTGCGTAGGGCGTGATGCCGACAATCCCGGTCGATCCCTCGACGCGGATATATTCGTGGTCCGGGGTGAACTTGGTGGTCATGGCTGATCTCTCAACTGGCTTTGGACTTGCGGAAATAACGATGCGGTACGAAGGGCGTTGGTACCACTGTGGCGGCCTGGGCACGGCCGCGCACGCTCACCTGCAGCGCCGTGCCGATTTCGGCATGGCTGGGCGGCACGAAGCCCATGGCGATGGTCTTGCCCAGCGAAGGGGCAAAGCCGCCGCTGGTGACCGCGCCAATGATGGTGCCGGCAGCGTCAAGGATCTCAGCGCCTTCGCGGGCCGGTGCGCCCTCGACCATCAGGCCGACGCGAATGCGGCCGGGCGCCCCGTCGCGCTCGGCCAGTATGCGGCTGGCACCGGGGAAATCGGCGGCCTCGCGACGGCGCTTGGACACGGCAAAGCCCAATCCTGCCTCAATGGGCGAAACACTTGCATCCAGGTCATGACCATAGAGCGGCAGGCCGGCTTCGAGGCGCAGGCTGTCGCGGGCGCCCAGGCCCACTGGCTGGACGCGATCGTCGGCCAAAAGGGCATCCCACAGCCTGGCGGCACTGGCGGCAGAGACCAGGATTTCAAAACCGTCTTCGCCGGTATAGCCAGCGCGCGAGATGATCAGGCGTTCGCCGCTCCAGTCGAAAGCGCGGTACTGCATGAAGCTGAGGTCTTCGACACCGGGCGCGATCCGGGCCAGCACCTGCACGGCCTCGGGACCCTGCAGCGCCAGCAGCGCATTGTCGGCATCGGCGCGCATCAGCCTGGCCTTGTCGCCCGCTGCCGCCTCGATGATGGCGAAGTCGCCATCCTTGGTGCCGGCATTGACCACGATATAGAGCGCGCCACCCAACAGGGGCGAGCGGCCAACCATCAAGTCATCGATAACCCCGCCCTGATCATTGAGCAGCATGGTGTAGCGGATATTGCCGGGCTTGAGGCCGGTGATGTCACCACAGATCAGCGGTTCGATGATGGCAGCGACGGCGGCGTGATCGGCTTCGGCGTCGCCGCCGGGATTGTTGAGCGTCAAAAAGCCTGGCCCCATATGGCTGACATCAAACAGCCCCGCATGTTCGCGGGTCCATTTGTGTTCGGCCATGATACCGGAGGCATATTGCACGGGGAGAGAATATCCGCCGAACGGCACCATGCGGCCATTGGCGGCCAGGTGCTGCCCGTAGAGCGGCGTGGTCTTGAGCGATTCGGCTGAGGTTTGGGCCATCAACACATCCCGGATTCTGAACTCGGTGACACGACTACACTCGCCTTGCGGCGAATTCCGTGCCCCCTCTGTCCTGAACACCTGAGAGATTTCCCGGCTGAGCGCCGGTTGCTCCTTCGGTGGGACCCGGCAATGTGCCGGTCCGCTTTCCAGAGTTGTAGCCTACTACGGTCCTTTGGCCTGAGAGTTTCCGGGGCGGTTGCTCCTTCGGCGCCGGAGAAATCCAGTCTCTCCCGCAGTGGGCGCACCATGCTGGAGATTCCGCGAGGCGTCAATCTCGGGATATGGCGAAGGTGTTTCTTTGCTCGGATACCCCCACCTAACCTCCCCCTGAAGCGGGAAGGACAGATCCAGTATTCGGCACGCTCATGCCACACCCACCGTTCCGTCCCTCCTCCTGAAGGGGGAGGTCAGGCGGGGAGCTGAGAGTCTACCGCAAACGACAAGGGCGGGCATAAATGCCCGCCCTCAAATCTTGAATCGGCGCGACGCCTAGTTCAGGCGGTTGCCGACATCGGCGATGGCCTTGTCGACGACCTGGCCGCCCTTGCGGTTCATCTCGTCGGTCAGCACCAGACGAGCCGCTTCGATGGCCACATCGGCCGAGCGGGCGCGTACTTCGGCGACAGCATGGGCCTCGGCCTGGGCGATCTTGTCTTCCACCGACTTGGTGCGGCGGGTGATCAGATCCGCCAGCGCGGTCTGTGCTTCGGCAGTCAGCCGCGTCGCTTCTTCCTTGGCAGCGGTAATGATGCCGGCCGCCTCGCTCTCGGCGGCAACGCGCTTCTGCTCATACTCCACCAGCAGGGCAGCGGCCTCTTCGCGCAATTTCTTGGCTTCCGCCAGATCGTCGGCAATCTTCTTGATCTGGGCGTCGAGCATCTTGGCGATGATGGTGTGGATGCCGAAATACAGCGCGAGTCCGAGGAAGATGATCAGCGCGACGAGGGCGTAAAAGCTGTTGTCGAATTCCATCTCGCTTACTCCTTGGCCTTGGCGACCGCAGCGCGGACGCTATCAGCCGAGACGTCGCCGACCAGCTGGCTCACCACCGTCTGGGCGGTTTCGGTGGCGATCTCGTCCACATGGGTCAGTGTCTCGGTCTTGGTGACCAGGATGCGGGCTTCGGCTTCGCTCACCTTGGCGCTCAGATCGGCCTCGACGGCGCTGCGCTTGGCAGCCAGATCGGCCTGGATCGCCTCACGCGATTCATTGGCAATGCCCTGGGCCTTGGCCTTGGCGGCAGCCAGGGCAGCCTCATAGGCAGCAATGGCCGCGTCGGTCTGCTGGCGCGAGGCATCGGCGGCTGCCAGATCGGCGTCCATGATTGCCTTGCGGTTCTCCAGAATGCCGCCAATGCGGGGCAGGGCGATCTTGCTCATCAGCAGATACAGGGCGCCAAAGGTAATGGCGAGCCACAGCAGCTGCGATGGAAATGTTGCGGGGTCAAACGGCGGGAACACATCCGAACCATGCTCGCCACCCGATGCTTCGGTCGTGGCATGGGTGTCGGCGGTCGGATCGGCGTGAGGTGCGTCGGTGGCGCCAGGCGCCTCGACGAGCTCTTCGGCCGGTACAGCCGCTTCTTGGGCGTAGGCTTGCGTTGCCATCAGGTCAGGTCCCGTTAAATTCGGTCAGCCGGCAGATATGCCGGTGAAGAACGCGCAGCCGGAACGAGCCCGGCTGCGGAAAATCGTGATCGCCGTGTCAGTCCTAGACGACAAACAGCAGGATCAGGGCAACCAGGAACGAGAAGATGCCCAGAGCTTCGGTCACGGCGAAGCCGAAGATCAGGTTCGAGAACTGGCTTGGCGCTGCCGACGGGTTGCGCAGGGCGCCCGACAGGAAGTTGCCGAAAATGTTGGCCACGCCAATGGCGGCGCCAGCCATACCGAAACAAGCAATACCGGCACCGATGTACTTTGCGGCTTCAGCTTCCATAATATTAGTCCTTTCAAGCGACTTTTAAGCGGGGGTTCTGGCGGAACAGCCCGCCGTGACTGGTAGTTAGTGAGATGGGTGGATCGCGTCGTTGAGATACATGCAGGTCAGGACTGCGAAGACATAGGCCTGAACCGCACCGACGAGGAATTCGAGACCAGTCAGCGCGACGGCCATGATCAGCGGCAACGCCGACCCCAGGATGCCCAGGAAACCCAGGCTGCCCATGGTGACGATGAAGCCGGTGAAGACTTTGAGCGTGATGTGACCGGCAAGGATATTGCCGAACAGACGCACGGAAAGCGAAATCGGGCGGCTCATGAACGAGATGAACTCGATGGGCGCCACGATGGGAAGGATGTAGCCGGGCACGCCGGCCGGTACGAACAGCTTGAGGAATTTCGGGCCGTTCTTGACGAAGCCGTAGATGATGACCGTGAGGAACACCAGCATCGACAGCGCGAAGGTGACGATAATGTGGCTGGTGACGGTGAAAAAATACGGCACCATGCCCAGCATATTGGCCACGAAGATGAAGGTGAACAGGCTGAACACCAGCGGGAAGAAGGTCATGCCGGCGGTGCCGGCGGCACTTCGCACCATATTGGCGACGAAGCCATAGACCAGTTCGCTGAGCAGTTGCGCCCGGCCCGGGATCACGCTCTTGGAGCCGGTCGACAGGATCAGGTAGAGCCCGATAATGGCCACGGTGGCGACCATGAACAGCGCCGAATTGGTAAAGGCGAAGCTGAGGCCAGAACCCGCAGTGCCGTCACCGCCAAGGGTGAACAGCGGGAACATGTCCTCGATGACGAATTGGTGGATCGGATCAGTACCGGCCAAGATAGAGCCCTCTAAGCGTCATCATTATTGTCTTCACCGTCCTCGCCAGGTCCCAGATCGGACCCCGGCGGGGCTGGCGATGCGGCATTCATTTGTGCCACCACACGGGTGACATTGAGTATTCCAGCAGCAAAGCCCACCAACAGCATGATGAGCAAGCCCCAGGGGCTGGTTCCCAGGCCAAGATCGATGAGATAGCCGATAATGGCACCCACCAGGATCGCGGCAATGAACTCGGTACCGATGCGCATGCCACGCGCCATACCGCTCATCGCCGGGGATGCTTCTGCCGAGGCTCTGTTGTCCTCGATATCGCGGTCCCGCTTGGCTGAGGCAATGCGCGATGCAAGATCGTGCGTCACCCCGTTGGCGCTGTCCGGCTGGCCTTTGGTATCTTGCGGTTTTGCCATCCGCTTGCTCCCCTCGGCCGGCTTTCTCCCCGCTATTTCGGGGACGCCTTTTAAGTCGCGCGCAACATAGTAGTGGGGTCTGAGAGTGTCAAGACAACCTTACCGACTGTAACATGTTGATCTGTAACAGAAATTCAGCTTGTCGCGGGGGTGCGGCATGCTGTCCACCGGCGATCATGGCGAAGTCGGGGCGGGGATAGGGGGATTCTACCACCCAAGGGCATGCCGAAGCGCCGCCTGCAGTGCGGTTGTCACTCGCCATTCGAGCATAGCTCTCATGGCCTTCTTGGTTTGAAAGGCTCCACTGGAGCCTTTCATCTGCTTCGCAGACCACCTGCGAAGACGGACCCCGAGACGGCTTTCGCCTCTTGAGTAAAATAAAATGAGACAAGAGCCGTCTCGGAGCGCTGGTTTTTGGAACTGTCCGGCGGCATGGGGGTCGCTCGCCCCCTCACGGCCGGACTTGGAACCTGTGGAAGAGGCGCCTCCCACCCAGCTCACCCCACCACTGTTCGCCTGCAGGCCGCCCGTGCGGGGTGATGGCGGCAGTATGCGCGCAGTTTTGGCGGCGGGGACAAGATGGATAGCTGCTTGTCAAAACACCGTGGCTCGTTGATCGTGAACACCATGCCGCCACGCTGTCGGTATAGGGTGGTTCACAATGGACTGCGTCTGAGGAATCGCCCTTTCAGTCTCGCTTTGAAACCGGAGAATTCCTGTCATGCTGCCCAAGGGTATGATCACCGCCGCCATCCTGGCCGCCACTATCGGCTCGACCGCCGCCCAGGACCCCACCCCGGTGGAGGAAGGGCAGGCGCTGGTGACCATGTATTGCGCCGATTGTCATGCCACCGGGGCGACCGGCGACAGCCCGCTGGCCGGGGCCCCAAACTTTCGCGACCTGCATCTGCTTTACGATGTGTCGTTTCTCAGCGAGGCGCTGGTCGAGGGCATCGTCACCGCCCATCCCGAAATGCCGCAATTCGAGTTCGACCCCGCACAGGCCTCGGCGATCATCGACTATCTCAAATCGCTGGAACCCCAGACTTAGGGTGTTCGGGAGCATCGCCCGGCAGTGCCGGGCAAGCCACCGTGAGACTTTATACCCGGTACCGTAGAATGGCAGCGAGTTCCTGGCCCTCGGGCAGATCCTCCTTGCGCACGGCCATCACCTGGGCGCCCGACAGCCAGGCCCGGCTGGCGATCTCATCGACAATGCCATAGCTGGCAGCGCCTTCCTCTTCACTGAACACGATGGCCCCGCTTTCATCATCCACCGTCCCATTGACCACGCTGTCCATATCCACCAGCAGCGTGTCGATGGCGCCGAACGTGGCAGCGCGGGCGGCGTCCGACATATCGGTTGTTGCCCGTCCATCCGAGGCGCGCGCTTCGAATCGCTCGAAAAACGCGTCTATCTTGGTCCGGTAGTACTTATCGAGCACTGGCCGCGCCGCGTCGGCGAGATTGGCCTCGCTCATGGTGTCGATTTCCCCGGTGACCGTTCCCGGCAGCGCCTCCAGATTGGCGACCGACCGGAAGAGCGAGGCGAGGGGCTCGGTGGCCGCCAGGATCAGTGGCAGGCCCTTGCCCGCCAATACCGGGCGCAAGGCCCCCTCGACCACCCGAATATACTTTGTCAGCTGGACTTTCTGGCCTTCGGAGCCATGGATGCGCCGGCTGTGCGAGCGGTCATTGATGGTGGATTTACCCACCGCACTGGCTGCGTCCTTGGGCAGATCGGCTATCTTGAGTTCGTGCACCTCCGAATCCGCCGCGATTTCCACGGCTCGGACGGCATTTTCCGACAGCGCCAGCACGACGGCGGCATGGGGGAACGTCACCGCCCGCAACAGTGGCTTGAGGTGGAACCGATCGGAAACCGCCACGCTGCTGTTGACCCGATTGGCCAGTCGGAAGGTGCGAACCCGGTCCGGTGTCGCCAAAACGGCAAGGCTGGTCGCCTGGAAGCGCCAGAACGCATCGTCATCGGCAATATCGTCAAACAGCTCGTGCAGGCTGGCGAGGCGCCGTTTGTCGAAACCGGCGTCTTCCAGCTGCTGGCTGGCCTGCTTTGTCAGATTGCCGAACTCGATGCGCGCCTTGTCGATATCCTGTGTCTGCGCCGTGGTTGCAAGATAGATGGACACGCAGGCGTCGGCACGGGCCTCCATCAGGGCTGCAAGTTCAGCGCGGTCGGGAATGTCTACATAAAGCATATCGGTCCTTTCAGAGAACAAATCCATTCAGCTACAGTCTTAACCGCCCGCGCGGGAAATCGTTTCAAACAATCGCCTCAGTGGCGCTTTTGCCGCACGTGCGAACTGAACCCTATCCCGCAAACCATTATTGTTGCGCGCCCTTCAATCCTCCCCTGTGACTGAGAAACCTGCGCCAATCACCATTCACATGAATCAGTATCGGCCGCTGCAAATCCGGAGCGCACCGACCGCCTGATGTGCATGCAGGCCCAGGTCGCCCTCGTCGCCGTCACCTCGAATTCGGATGGGGCGCCCCACTTGGCATGGGACATCCAATATGATCCCGCTCCGCGCGCCAGTCCGTTTCGATGCGCTCGATCAGCAGTGGAGCACTCGGCAAAGACGGACCTACTGGGTATCTTCTTTCGTCATCGGTCAGTGGACGCTGCACTTTCCACTCCTTTTCTCCGTCCCAAAAGAACCACATGGTGTCATCACCCTTGAGGTTATTGGTACTACGGAAAATCGGGAAGTCTCTCAGCGACGGAGCAACCGGTACATTGGTTACCAAGGAAAACAAACCTCGTCGGATTGCATGCTGGATTAGGAAAGTGGTGATGAATTGGGGCTCTTTCGAAACCAGATCCTCGAACGCTTCTGGCTCCTTCGAGTAGAATTCTCAAAATACCGCTATGATGAACTTCCATTTTGGATGCGTGTTTATCACTTGGCCATAGCAAACGCCTTCGGACGTCAGAATTTGAAAAACGTCACCAATTTCGACAGTCCTTCTTCGCAACATCCAGAACTGCCTCTCGCGATCTCTCTCTGAGCCATATCTCACCGGACTGCACTATATGCCTCCGAAAGAGTCAGCCTGTGCTTCCATGTGCTGGTTATGCGTCACTGCACATCACCCCGCCTCCAAGAACGTCTCCGCCGTTGTCAGGTCCACCGAGACCAGCTGGCTGACGCCGCGTTCGGCCATGGTGACGCCGAACAATCTGTCGACGCGGCTCATGGTGATCGGGTTGTGGGTGATGACCATGAAGCGCGTATTGGTGCGCTGGCGCATGGAATCGAGCAGGTTGCAGAAGCGTTCCACATTGGCGTCGTCGAGCGGCGCATCGACTTCGTCGAGCACGCAGATCGGCGCGGGATTGGTGAGGAAGACGGCAAAGATCAGGCTCATGGCGGTCAGCGCCTGTTCGCCGCCCGAGAGCAGGGTCATGGTCTGCGGCTTCTTGCCCGGTGGGCGGGCGATGATTTCCAGGCCCGCTTCGAGCGGATCATCGCTTTCCACAAAGCTCAACTCGGCCGTGCCGCCGCCAAACAGCGTGGTGAACAGCTCCTGGAAGAACACATTGACCTTGACGAAGGCCTCGTTGAGGCGGGCGCGGCCCTCGCGGTTGAGCGAGGAGATGCCAGTGCGCAGCTTGGCGATGGCCTCGATCAGGTCGGTCTTGTCCCTGACCATCAGATCGAGCCTGGCCTGCACTTCGGTGGCTTCCTTTTCCGCCGACAGGTTGACCCCGCCCAGCCGCTCGCGCTCGGCCTTGAGCCGGTCGAGCTTCTGCTCGGTGGCCGCTTCGGAGGGCAGCGCCTCCTCGGGGCGGATGCCCGAGGCTTCCAGGGTCCTTGAGGCGGGAATGTCGAGGGTCTCTTCAATCTGGCGTTCGATCTGCTGGCGCTGGGCGATGAAGCCCTTGATCCGCTCGTCAATGCGGGTCAGCTCGATCCGGGCATTGCTGAGCGTGTCGCTGGCGGCGCGCAGTGCCTTGTCGGCCTCGCGCAGTTCCGATTGGGCAAGGTTGAAGCGGTCGCCGGCCGCCTGGTGTTCGATTTTTGCCGTCTCGATCTGCGCGTCGAGCTGGACGCGGCGGGCGGCAAAACCATCGGGGGTCTGGCTGGTGCTGGCCAGTTGCGCGCTGACTTCAGCCCGGCGCTGATCCAGCGTGGCCAATTGGGCCAGGGCGCTGTCGCGGCGGCGGCGCCAGCTTTGCGTGTCACGCTCGAGCTGGGCCAGGCGGCTGTCGCGCAGGCGGGCCGCGGTCTCAAAGCCACCCAGCTTGAGCCGGGCCTGATCGGCACGTTCGCGGGCGGCAACCAAAACGCGCTGTCTGGCCTCGGCAATACCGGCAGCATCGCCTTCGGTCCCGGCGGCAAGCAGCGCGCGCCCGGCATCGCCATGCTGGACCTGTGCTTCGCCCAGGCTGGTGCCCAGCCGCACGCGGGCCTCTTCCAGCGTGGATTGTCTGGTGGTCAGATCACCAATGGCGCGCTGTGCCTGATCGACGTCGAGCTGCGCCGCGCCAATGGCGTGCTGCGCCGCCCGCCAGGCCTCGCGCTGCTGCCGCTCGTCCTGCCGGGCCGCATCGAGCGCGGCGACCAGCGCATCGACATCGCGCTTCCAGCTGTTGCGTTCGCCCTTGGCGCGGGCAATTTCCTCGTCCAGTTCGGCCAGCCGATTGCGCTGCGCCAGGCGCTGTGCCGCCGCGCTCGGCGCGTCGGCGGCCGCGATGAACCCATCCCAACGCCACACCGCGCCTTCCAGCGTCACCAGAAGCTGGCCCGGCTTGAGCGCGTGCATCAGGCTGGGGCCATCGACCGCGTGAATCAGCCCGATCTGGTCGAGCCGGCGCTTGAGCAGGGCGCTGCCGGTGACATAGCGGCTGAGCGGCTCGGCGGCCTGGGGCAGGGCGGCGTCATCACTGTGATCGACCGGCACCGACCAGTGCATGGGCGCGCCGGCATCCGAGCTGGCATCGAGATCATCGCCCAGTGCGGCGCCCAGCGCGGTTTCGTAGCCGGGGGTGACCTTGAGTTCGTCGACAATGGCCGGCCACAGCCCCGCGCCGACATTGAGCATCTTGCCCAGCGTCGCCGCTTCGGCTTCCAGCCGGTTCAGCGCCGCGTCGATTTCGGCCAGGCGCGGGCGGGCCCCGTCGAGTTTCGATTGCGCCACGGCGGTGGCCTCTTCGGCCTGCGTGGCGGCCTGATCGGCCTCGGCGGTGCGCTCCTGTGCAGCCGCCAGCGCGGCGCGCTTCAGCGCCAAGGTTTCGTCGGCGTCGAGCCGGGCGGCAATGTTGCGGGCTTCGGTCTCGACCTCGGCAATTTGCTGGGTCAGCCGCTCGATGCGACCGGCCGCCTCCCTGGCACTGCGGGCAGCCTGGTCGCGGCGGGCGCGCACCTCGGCCAGTGCGTCAGCGGCGCTGCGGGCCTCGGCTTCGGCAGCCGCCACCGCGCTTGAAGCCGCCGCCGCTTCGCTGCGGGCCTTGTCGAAATCGTCCTGCGCGGCCTCGCCCTCGGCCTGCAATGTGTCCAGTTCTTCGGCGTAGAGCTCCAGCGTGGTTTCGCTCTCGGCCACCAGTTCGCCTTCGCGCGTGCCATCGGCGGTGAGCTGGCGAATGCGGTCTTCCAGCTCGGCCTGCCGCTGGCCGGCCCGGCGTGCCTCATCGGCCAGTTGTTCGGACAGGATGGTGTAGCGCTGCAGCACCGCGCCGGTGACGGCCTCGCGTTCGCGCAGCGGCTGCAGCGCCGCATCGGCCGCGGCGAGCTTGTTCTGCGCCTGCAGTTCGAGATGGGTGGCGTCAGCCAGTTCGCGCACCAGCACGGCCTGCTGCGCCGCGGTTTCCTGTTCGGCATAGCGCGCCGCGACCCAGCGGATATGGAACAGGGTGGCTTCGGTCCGGCGGATATCGCCACTGAGCGCCCGATAGCGGGTGGCGAGCCGGGCCTGGCGCTTGAGGGTTTCGAGCTGGGTCTCGACCTGGGCGATAATGTCATCGACGCGTTCGAGATTGGCCTCGGCCGCGCGCAGCCGCAGTTCCGCCTCGTGCCGGCGCGAATGCAGCCCGGAAATCCCGGCGGCCTCTTCGAGCAAGGCGCGGCGGGCGGTCGGCTTGGCCGAGATCAGCTCGCCAATCTGGCCCTGCCGCACCATGGCGGGCGAATGGGCGCCGGTGGAGGCATCGGCAAACAGCAATTGCACGTCGCGGGCGCGCACTTCCTTGCCATTGACCCGATAGACCGAGCCGGACTCGCGCTCGATGCGGCGGGTGACTTCCAGGATATCGGCATTGTTGAGGGCGGCGGGGGCGGTGCGGTCGCTATTGTCGAGCACCAGCGTGACTTCGGCGGAGTTGCGGGCGGGGCGATTGCCCGAGCCGGCAAAGATCACGTCGTCCATGCCCGAGGCGCGCATCGCCTTGTATGAGCTTTCCCCCATCACCCAGCGCATGGCTTCCACGAGATTGGATTTGCCACAGCCATTGGGGCCGACAATGCCGGTGAGCCCGGGCTCCATCACCAGGGTGGTTTCGTCGCTGAACGACTTGAAGCCATGCAGCTTGAGGCGGGAGAATTTCATGGCAGCGCCACCGGGGCGGCGCTGCCGGAACGCAGCCTATTGCGCAGCGGGAGCCATCGCATCGGTTGCCGGGGCCATAGCGTCTGCTGGCGCCATCGCGTCAGCAGCGGGCGCCATGGCGTCTGCTGGAGCCATGGCATCTGGGGCAGGGGCAGGAGCCGAGGCAACGAAATCGGCAGGCACCAGCGGGTCGATTGCCGCCGCCAGCTGTTCCAGCGTCTTGTCGCCACTAAGCGTTGTGCCGTTGACATAGAATGTCGGAGTTCCCACGAGGCCGAAATCGTTCAGTGCCTGATCCCGCACCGCTTCCATCCGGGTAAACAGGTCCTGATTCGTCAATGCAGCATCGAAAGTTTCCTGGGTAAAGCCCAGCTGCTTGGCAATGTCCAGGATGGCGTCGCGGGGCGTCTGCGAACTGGCCCAGGTGGTCTGGGTCTTGAAAAAGGTCGACAGCACATTGTGGTAATTGGTCGGGCCGGCAGCCTCGGCAAGCATGAAGACGGCCGCGTCGAGCACGTTGCGGACGAAGGGGCGCACGATCAGCTTGACCTTGCCGGTATCGACATAGGACTCGATGAAGCCCGGCAGCACGTCATTGGCGAAGTCGGCGCAGTGTGGGCAGGTCGGCGAAGCATATTCGATCACCGTAACGGGCGCGGTTTCACTGCCCTGAACGTGGTCGACATAGTCACCGGCGGGCGCCATCAGCTTGTCGACGGCGATGACATCGCCTTCAGCAGCGTTGGCGGTGGCGACCCCACACAGGCTCAGAGCCGATGCGGCAGCGGCCAACATAAGGGTGTCACGGCGGGTAAAATTCACAGCTAACGCTCCTGTTTTTGATTTCGGCGACACTATACAAGTCAAATTTGGGAGCAAGTGGGCAGATGCATCACTGCTCGGTGATCACCCCTGGCCCCCCTTGTGCTCCGAGCGGCTGGAGAGGGCATGGCCCAGGGTGCGCAAGGCCTCGCGCAACTCCTCGTTTTCCACCCCGGCCAATTGCGCGCCGACCTTGGCCTGCACGCCTGGGCTCGGTTGATAGGGAGCCTGTTCCTGTTTGCCTGAACCGGGGGTGAATGGCTCGGCCGACAGGCGCACGGACCCCACCAGCACGAAGCCGAAATAGCGGTTGATCGCGGCGGCGATTTTTTCCCCTTCATGGGCAATCGCCAGCGCATGGCCGGGCACGCAGCGCAGCACCAGCGTCGCCCCTTCGGCGCTGCGCTCACCGCGCGGCCAGCTCAATTTGTCCGGGATTGCCACTTCGTCATAGGGCTTGGGCGCCATCACCGGCCAATGCGCGATGATGTCGCGACTGGCAAAGCCGCGCTTTTTCAGCACCGGATCGAGCGCGCCAGCCAGCACATCGGCCACGCTCATGGTCCGGTTGCGGCGCTTGGGCTCGGGGAGATCGTCTTTGGCCATGCAGAAGCCATACCCCCACCCCCCCAACCCCACAAGGGGGCGGGCGCCAGATCGGGGTGGCGGCGAGATCGCCGTCTGAACCGGATGTGACCCGCTCCCCCTTGTGGGGCGGGCCGGGGTAGGGGTATCGGATGGACATGCAGCTCTCCCACCCCGCCCCCGTCGACGCCTCGGCCGTGCTCGCCTGGTATGACCGCCATGCCCGCGATCTGCCCTGGCGCATTGCCCCAGCCGACCGGGTGGCCGGCCAATTTCCCGATCCCTATCGGGTCTGGCTGAGCGAGGTCATGCTGCAACAGACCACCGTGGCCACGGTCAAAAGCTATTTCACCCGCTTCACTAGCCTGTGGCCGACAGTGTTTGATCTGGCTGCCGCGCCGCTGGATTCGGTGCTCAAGGAATGGGCCGGGCTGGGCTATTATGCCCGCGCCAGAAACCTGCACGCCTGCGCCCGGGCGGTGGTCAATGATCACGCCGGCAAATTCCCCGCGACCTCTGCGGCGCTGCAGACCCTGCCGGGCATCGGCAGCTATACCAGCGCCGCCATTGCCGCGATCTGCTTTGATGAACCCATCGCCGTGCTCGATGGCAATCTCGACCGGGTGCTGGCGCGCTACTACGCGGTTGCGGTGCCGGTGCGGGAGGCCAAGGACGAACTGCGCGCCGCCCTGCAGGCCTCGGTGCCCGCGCGGGCCGGCGATTTTGCCCAGGCCATGATGGATCTGGGCGCCACCATCTGTGCGCCCCGCGCCGCCGCCTGCCTGCTCTGCCCGATCCAGCCTGGCTGCATCGCCACCCGCCAGGGCGATCCGACACGCTACCCCATCAAACCCGCCAAGGCCGATCGCCCGGTGCGCAAGGGCCATGCCTTTGTGATGGTTGACCACGCCGGCGACGTCTATTTGCAGAGCCGGCCGGCCAAGGGGCTGCTGGGCGGCATGACCGAGGTGCCGGGATCAGACTGGAGCGCCGAGCTGGCCGACGTCAGCTATCCGCTCGCAGCCGATTGGTCCCATCGCGGCCAGGTGGTGCATGTCTTCACCCATTTCCGGCTCGAGCTCGAAATCTGGTCGGCGCAAGTGCCGCCCGAAACGCTGGCCGGCGGCTGGTGGTCCGAACCCGCCGCGCTTCGGGGCGAAGCCCTGCCAACCCTGTTCCGCAAGGTACTGGCCGCGGCGGGGCTGGAGTAGAGCTCCCGAGCGGTCCCTTCCGAGGGGGCGAGGCTTTGGCCGGGGTGGGGTGGGTAGGGACTGTCTGGTTCTGGTTTGCCCGCACATAGAGCGGTCGTTGAGGCACACTGGTTTGAATGGTCCACCTAAATGTCGACCTGCTTCACATCAGCACCTAGCTAAAGTCGTTATTCAACTTTCCAGGACATCAAAATTTCCTCCTCGAATGGCTCCGCACCCAGCTTGGCATAGAACTCCTGGGCGGCCTTGTTTTTCTGCCAAACGGTCCAAAAAAGTCGCGTTGCACCTATCGTCTTGGCGTACATTCTTATCTGCTCCATTAACGCTCGACCCAACCCACTACCTCGGTGTTCTGCGCGGACGAAAAGATCATCGACGTGTATGGAGCGGGCGAGCTCATCAGTATGCACACCCACAAAGTAGGTCAGATACCCAGCAAGCTTACCCGCATCGGTCTCCGCCACAAGAAAGTGGCACGTGGGCAAATCGGAAAAGGCAAGCGACCGCATTACCTCAAAGTCATCGGGGTCAACAGTCTTCGGCGCTTCTAGGGAGCCTAAGTGTGCTTCAAATTCAAACCAGAGCTCGCGAATTGCTTCGAAATCATCAACTACCGCTTGCCTGATCTTCATCTCACCCACCCCTCAACAGCTGCCAAGTTTTCATACGTGGCTGGCCGGTTCTGGGCAACACACGGGGACGTTCGAAAGGCTTGTATGGAGTCGACTGCTGCCGGGCCGATACGCGCCCCATTTCAACCATTGGCGCGGGCTCGACCGTATTCCAAAAGCGGTCGTCCCCGCGACAGGCTGGCAAGGGCGACAACGGGGTGGTTTGCCGACGGTCTGCAAATATCCGAGGATACACCTAAGTGGACAGCACCCGCCGGCACCAGGATCGCACGGCGGGATCGTCATGCGCAAAGCACCAAGAACTGGCTATCCATCGCTTCGCACTGAGATAATCGCTGTCCAAGCCCTTTGATTCAAGCCAGTCCAGAGCCACGTTTCTGTCACTGTCGGTTGCCGACGGCGAAATCTCCTGATCGAGATAGGCGACTGCCGACCAGACATCGAGGCGCCTGTCGGCCATCTTGGAAGAGGCACCAAAGTCAATTATTGCGCTGACACTGCCTGCTTCCACCAGCACGTTGTCAGGGAAGATATCGAAGTGCACCAAGGACGGCGTCAAGCAGTCCGGCATGACCTCGGGCTGCGCCATTACAAGATCAGCCAGAGGCCCGCTGACGGGCCGAACGCTTCGCAGCTTGTCAATGAGGTACGTCCTGTAGGTCGGGGCTCGAATGCCGGGCGGCGCAACAATATCGCCCCAGAATGGCAGGTGAACGTCGATATCGCCAATGGACGCTGCAGCGTCGAGATAGCTGCAAATGAGGCGATGGCGGGCCCGGTTCTGAGCAGTCTTTAAGGCGACGGCCAGAGTAACGCCGGGCAGCCTTTCCTCGATGACCGCCACGCGCCCGCCAACCTGGCAGATGTCGATCACTCTGGGCGTTCTGAAGGCTGCGGTTGGGTGTCCGGCGGAAGTTTTCCGCAGAAGCTCTGCGCGCTTTTGTTGAGCATCTGCTTGCCCTCCAGGCCGCACCAATCTCAGAACTCGTTCGCCGCCGATGTCGAACACCCGCGCTTCGCCACCCTCGCCGACAAGCGGCGCGTTTTCCCATCTAAGGTGCGAGAGCACTTGTCCGTCGGACCATTGTTTCTGCATCAATGAGCTCTCAGTCTGAAGGAAGGCGCCAACATGTGCGTTTGGCAGAAGCGTGGTCAACCGTTACGTCTGGAATCGTGGTTTCTTGACAGCCAGCCCAATGGCCGAAATGGATTCGGGCAATGCGCCCCAATATTGCCGTTCGGGCTGCCATTGCCATTTCGCAGAAGCGGCCGGTCCGCCCTGGTCGAGGCAATGGCGGCAACGGGGTGGACAGCGGACCACCTGCGGCCGGAGTGGCCCCCGGGCAAAGCGGAAATCAGTCTACAGCGCGCTGGATCGTGGCTGGATCGTGTGCGCCAATTCCTCGCTCAAGATCTTCTGCACGAGACGGATGCGGGGACTTGACGCCAAACCCCGATGCGTGACGAGCCAGACAGGAACCACAATCGGCGGCAAGTCGAGGGGCAGCCGCGTTACCTCTGGAGTCCGATCGGCAACTTCGCGCAGCATGGCCGCAATGCCGAGGCCGTTTTGCACCATCTGCCAGACGGCAATTCCGGAATTGGAAAGCAGCCGGAAGTCCGACGCCGCCATGGGAACGCCGATCGCGCTCATATAGGCCGCAAACTGATCAATATCGTCCATGCCGATGAGGCCGGAGCGCGCCAGTGCAGTTCCATCGGCTGGTATGCCGTTCTGCCTGACCCACTCGTTGGACGCGTAGAAATGAGCTTCAGTATCGGGGAGTCTTTGCCCCAGAAGCCCGTCCCGATCGGGTGCAACGTGGCGGATCGCTATATCGGCCTCACGTCGGTGAAGATCACTCAGGTCATTGGAAGCCAATACCATTACGGTGAGCTGTGGCGCTTCCAGCCGGATGCGGGCGAGAATGTCGGGCAGGACATAGGCCGAATACGTATCGGTAGCCGATATGCTCACCCGCCCGCCAAGCGCTTGCACATCGCCGACAGCTGACAGGGAAACGGCCTCTGCCGCTTCGCCCATGAGCTTGGTATGCTCAAGCAGCACGCTCCCGGTAGAGGTCAGAAACAATTTGCGCCCGATCCGCTCGAACAACGCCACGTCCAGGTCCGCTTCAAGCGCAAGGATCTGGCGAGACAACGTCGGCTGGGTGAGCGCGAGCCGACGTGCCGCTGCGGACAGCGAACCCAGGGTGGCCGTTGCATGGAAAGCGCGCAGCAGATTCCAGTCGAGTGGCTTCATGGTTTTATGTATATGGATTGTGCAGAATTAGGCAATTGTCGCGCTAAATGTATATGCTAGTTTCTGCCCAGAAAACTGGAGCATGACATGACGGCAGCTGACGACGCGCGTTTCTGGAACAAAACTGCCGAGCGCTATGCCGCCTCCAAAATTGCTGATCCGGGCGGATACGAGCGCACACTGGAGCGCACGCGCAGCTTCCTGCAGCCAAACCACCGCGTGCTCGAACTCGGCTGCGGCACGGGAACAACTGCCCTGCGCCTCGCCGGCTCGGTTGGCTCCTATCTTGCAACGGACATCTCAGAACGGATGATTGGCATCGCCAGGCAAAAACTCGACGAGGACCCTGTCCCATGCCTTTCGTTTCGTCCGGCTGTCGCCGAGGATTTGGCAGATGACGACCATCGCTTCGATATCATCCTGGCGTACAATTACTTGCATCTCGTCCGCGACCCTGATGCTACTTTGCGTACGATAGCTCGCCTGCTCAAGCCGCAGGGGGTGTTCATATCAAAAACGCCCTGTCTGGGAGAAATGAACGTGTTGATCCGACGCGTCCTGCTTCCTGCCATGCGCTCGGTGGGTAAGGCGCCGCATGTCGCCATTTTTGGCGCGAGAGAGCTCACGCAGATGATCGTGGGCAAAGGATTGGACATCGTCGCACACGAGAACCACGCGACCAAGGGTTCGGAGACGCGTCCGTTTATCGTGGCTAAAAACCGTGAGCCAGAACAATTCGTGGATGAAGACCGGCAGTAGGATTGCGCCGGTCGACGTGCGAAGACCGAAATGGGGTGGGGAGGGGACTGTCTGGTTCTGGGGAAGTAGCCGTCGAAAATCAGACTGCGCTCAGATTGTACATCTCAGTGTCCGTCGTCAGATGATTTGGCTCAGATTGGCTCTCGGATCAGCGGAGTGTCG